>JAYRTK010000420.1:0-2450 GCA_041919595.1 Lysobacteraceae bacterium | reverse complement strand
GGCCTTCTGGAACTCGGCGTAGTTGTTCGCCGCGTCCTCGACCTCGGTCGGGCAGTTGAAGGTGAAGGCGGCCGGCATGAAGATCAGGACCGACCACTTGCCCTTGAGGGTCTCGTCCGAGACCTGGACGAACTCGCCGGCGTGGAAGGCGGTGGCCTTGAAGGGTTTGACCGTGGTGTTGATCAGCGACATCGGGATCCTCGATGGGTGGTGGAAGAAAGGAAGCGTGAATCGGTACGCCGCGAAGATTAGGCGGTTTCTATCGATCCATCCAATGAATTGATTCGATCAGATCAATAGATATTGACTATCATTGACCGATTCAAGGGGGGGGCGGGCGGCGAAGCGGGCTTTCCGGCCGGTCCGGGGCCCGGGGCTGTCGATTCCTTTATGCTTCCGCGCCTTGGTCGGCCGCCACCGCCGGCCCTCCGCACCGACCGGATCTCCCCGCATGCCGTTCTCCGCTCCCGTCCTGCCGCCGCGTCCGACCGCGGCCAGAAGCGCGCACCGATGAGTCTCGGCGATCGCCACCGCCCCATGCCGACCGCCGGCACCGTCCAGGCGCTGTTGCAGACGGCGGTCGGCGCGATCGACGCCTTCGAGGCCGAACTGCTGCTGGCGCATGCGCTCGGCAAGTCGCGGACCTGGCTGTACGCGCATCGCAGCGACCGGGTGACCGACGCCGAGGCCGCCCGTTATCAGGCCCTGCTGTCGCGACGCGTGCAGGGCGAGCCGGTCGCGTATCTGCTCGGCCGCCGCGGCTTCTGGGCCTTCGATCTGCTGGTCTCGCCGCAGACCCTGATCCCGCGTCCGGAAACCGAGCGGCTGGTGGAGCTTGCGCTGGAACGCGCCCCGCCCGACCCCGGCCTGCGCATGGCCGATCTGGGCACCGGCAGCGGCGCGATCGCGCTGGCGCTGGCGCACGAGCGCCGCGGCGCGCAGGTGATCGCGACCGACATCAGCGAAGGCGCCCTCGAGGTCGCGCGCGCCAATGCGCGGACGCTCGGACTGGGCAACGTCGCCTTCCGCCATGGCGACTGGTTCGCGCCGCTCGCCGGTGAACGCTTCGACCTGATCGCCAGCAACCCGCCCTACATCGCCGAGGGCGACCCGCATCTGCGCGAAGGCGATCTGCGCCACGAGCCGGCTCGCGCCCTGTCCTCGGGGCCCGATGGCCTGGACGCGATCGGCGTCATCGTCCGCGACGCACCGTCGCATCTGCTGGCGGACGGCTGGCTGCTGATCGAACACGGCTGGCGCCAGGGCGAAGCGGTCCGCCGGCTGCTGGAGATGGCCGGGTTCCACACCATCCATACCGACCGCGATCTCGAAGGCCGCGACCGCGTGACCATCGGCCGCTGGCCCGGCTGAAGACCTGGGCTACACTCGACGCCCGAGTTCCCGCCGCGGATGTTTCCCATGCGCACGCTGTATCCCGAGATCGCACCGTACGACACCGGCACGCTCAAGGTCGACGACCGCCACACGCTGTATTACGAACAATGCGGCAATCCGCGCGGCAAGCCGGTGGTGATGCTGCATGGTGGTCCCGGTGCCGGCTGCGGCGACAAGATGCGCCGTTTCCACGACCCGTCGAAATACCGCATCGTGCTGTTCGACCAGCGCGGCGCCGGCCGCTCGACGCCGCACGCCGATCTGGTCGACAACAGCACCTGGGATCTGGTCGCCGACATCGAGAGACTGCGCGAGAAGCTGGGCATCGAACGCTGGCAGGTCTTCGGCGGCTCGTGGGGCTCGACGCTCGCGCTCGCCTACGCCGAAACCCATCCGCAGCGAGTGACCGAGCTGGTGCTGCGCGGCATCTTCATGCTGCGCCGCTGGGAACTGGAATGGTTCTACCAGGAAGGCGCGTCGCGGCTGTTTCCGGACGCGTGGGAGCACTACCTCGCCGCGATTCCGCCGGTCGAACGCCATGATCTGATCTCGGCCTTCCATCGCCGTCTCACCAGCGACGACGAAGCCACCCGCCTCGCCGCCGCGCGCGCGTGGAGCGTGTGGGAAGGCGCCACCAGCTTCCTGCACATGGACCCGGATTTCGTCGCCGGCCACGAAGACGCCGCGTTCGCGCTGGCCTTCGCCCGCATCGAGAACCATTACTTCGTCAACGGCGGCTTCTTCGAGGTCGAAGACCAGCTGCTGCGCGACGCCCACCGCATCGCCGACATCCCCGGCGTGATCGTCCACGGCCGCTACGACGTGGTCTGCCCGATCCAGAACGCCTGGGACCTGCACAAGGTCTGGCCGAAAGCCGATCTCGTCATCAGCCCCGCCTCCGGCCACTCCGCCTTTGAACCCGAGAACGTCGACGCCCTCGTCCGTGCGACCGACAGATTCTCCACGTAACCCCCCCCCGTCCACCTCGTAGGGTGGGGTGAGCACAGCGAACCCCACCATTAGGCATTTCAGATCGCGAAAAGACCCCTCCGCCG
>JAYRTK010000419.1:0-2469 GCA_041919595.1 Lysobacteraceae bacterium | reverse complement strand
CGGCTTCGCGGGCGTGGTGGAGTTCGGCAACCAGTCCTACGACCTCAACCCGGATCCGCTGGCCACCCAGTACTACTACTACAGCTGGAAGGACTCCGACGGTCACGGCAGCCGCAACCGCTGGGCGCTCGCCGGCGAACTGCGCGCGCCGCTGCACGAGACCGTCAACCTCAGCGTCGCCGGCCGCTACGACCAGTACCGCTACTCGGGCAACCATCCGGGCAAGTTCACCTGGAGCGCGGGCCTCGAATGGCGTCCGCTGGAATCGCTGCTGGTCCGCGGCTCCTACGGCACCGCGTTCCGCGCGGCGGACCTGCACTACGTCTACGCCGGAATCGGCAACGACGAAACCTCGGGCATCGATTACTACAACTGTCTCAACGACGATCCCGGCGCCAACGACTGCTCGGACTACGACGAGAACCTGATCCGCACCCGTGAGGGCAACCGCGATCTCGACCCGGAAACCAGCACCTCCTGGACCGCGGGCGTCGTCTGGTCGCCGACCGCGAACTTCGACATCTCGCTGGACTACTTCGACATCCGGATGCGCGACCAGGTGCAGGACATGGATGTGAACGCGATCCTGCGCGACGAAGCCAGCTGCCGGCTCGGCACGCTCGATCCCGCCTCGCCGACCTGCATCGACGCCCTCGCCCGGATCACCCGGGTCAACGGCGATCTCTACGGCATCTACGTCAATCCGATCAACGTCGCCCGCGAAAACACCAGCGGCGTGGATCTGAGCGCGCACTACCGGCTATCGACGCGCGCGGGCGACTTCCGTTTCGGCCTCAGCCACAGCTGGGTGCGCGAGCACGACTTCCAGCAGTACGACGGCGATCCGGTCGAGAACCAGTTCGCGGTGAACAGCGGATTCGATCTCCCGCGCACCAAGACCAGCGCGACGGTCGCCTGGAATCGCGACCGCTGGTCGGCCAGCGTCCACGGCCAGCGTCTGGGCAAGCTGCCGACCTCCGACTCGTACGATCAGGTCTACGATCCAGCGGACGGCATCAGCCCGTGGATCGGCGCGACCTGGCGCTACAACCTCAGCGCCGGCTATCGCATCAACGATGCGATGCAACTGTCGCTCGGCATCAACAACGTCTTCGACAAGATGCCGCCGAAGGATCGCACCTACACCGCATATCCCTACTACGACATCGCCTGGTTCGATTCGGTCGGCCGGAGCGTGTATCTGAATCTCACCTGGAAGTTCGGCGGCAACGGACGGCTCTGAACACCCGGTGACATCCCCCGCGCAGTTGCTGTTCCGAATGGAAGCGGACGGGCCCCCCCAGGGATGGGAGGGCCTTTTTTTGACGCCGGATCCGGTGTCGACCCGCCTCCGGCGATGCGTGCGCGTCGCGATCCTGCGCGGGATCAGACGTTGAAGCGGAAGTGCAGGACGTCGCCTTCCTGCACCCGGTACTCCTTGCCTTCCAGACGCAGGCGACCGGCGTCGCGGGCGCCGGCTTCGCCGCGATATTTCAGGAAGTCGTCGTAGGCGATGGTTTCGGCGCGGATGAAGCCCTTCTCGAAATCGGTGTGGATCACGGCGGCGGCCTGCGGCGCGGTGGACCCGGCCTTGACGGTCCAGGCGCGGACTTCCTTCACGCCGGCGGTGAAGTAGGTCTGCAGACCGAGCAGTTTGTAGGCGGCGCGGATCACCCGGTTCAGACCGGGCTCGTCCAGGCCGAGATCGGCGAGGAAGGTGTCGCGGTCGGCATCGTCGAGCTGACTCAGCTCTTCCTCGATCGCGGCCGACACCGGCACCACTTCGGCACCCTCGCCCGCCGCGCGCGCGCGCACGGCATCGAGATGCGGGTTGTTCTCGAAGCCGTTCTCCAGCACGTTCGCGACGTACATCACCGGCTTCAGGGTGAGCAGGAACAGATCGCGGACGGCGAGCTTGTCGTCGTCGGACAGACCCAGCGCGCGCGCCGGCTTGCCACTGTCGAGACCGGCGCGGACCCGCGCCAGCACCTCGACCCGCGCCTTGGCATCCTTGTCGCCGGTCTTGGCCGAACGCTCGGCGCGCTGCAGCGCCTTCTCGACCGATTCCAGATCGGCCAGCGCCAGCTCGGTATCGATGGTCTCGATATCGGCGATCGGATCGACCTTGTTGTTGACGTGGATGACGTCCGGATTCTCGAAACAGCGGACCACGTGGGTGATCGCGTCCACTTCGCGGATGTGGGCCAGGAATTTGTTGCCCAGACCCTCGCCGCTGGCGGCACCGGCGACGAGACCGGCGATGTCCACGAATTCGACCGCGGTCGGAATGCACTTCTGCGGTTTGACGATCTCCGCCAGCGCGTTCAGGCGCGGATCCGGCACCGGCACGATGCCGACGTTCGGCTCGATCGTGCAGAACGGAAAATTGGCCGCGGCGATGCCCGCCTTGGTCAAGGCGTTGAAGAGAGTCGATTTGCCGACGTTCGGCAGACCGACGATGCCGCATTT
>JAYRTK010000418.1:0-2486 GCA_041919595.1 Lysobacteraceae bacterium | reverse complement strand
CGGGTATTTCCTGTTGAGCGGCACAAGCTGGTCGCGCAGCGCATCGTTCGGCGCATGCAGCGACACCGCCAGCGACACGTCGCTCTCCTGCGCCAACCGGTCGATCATCGGCACCATGCCGGCGGTCGACAAGGTCACGCGCTTGTTGGCCAGACCATAGCCAAGATCGTCGCGCATCACGCTCATCGCGCGCACGACGTTGTCGAAATTCGCCAGCGGTTCGCCCATCCCCATCATCACGACGTTGGTGAGCCTGCGCTGCTTGTGCGGCACGTTGCCGAGATGGCGCGCCGCGGTCCACACCTGTCCGATGATCTCGGCGGTGGACAGATTGCGGTTGAACCCCTGGGTCGCGGTGGAGCAGAAGGTGCAGTTCAGCGCGCAGCCGACCTGCGACGACACGCACAGCGTGCCGCGCCCCTTGTCCGGGATGTAGACGGTTTCGATGGCATTCCTGCCGTCCATGCCCAGCAGCCACTTGTGGGTGCCGTCCTCGGACGGTTTGTCGAACTGGATCTGCGGAACGCGGACTTCGGCGTGTTCCTGGAGCTTGGCGCGCAGCACCTTGCCCAGATCGGTCATCTCGTCGAAGGTGGTGACGTGGCGGTGATGGATCCACTTCATCACCTGATGGGCGCGATAGCGCTTCTCGCCGAGGGTGTCGGCGAAGAAGCGCTCGAGGCCCTCGCGATCGAGGTCGAGCAGATTCTGTTTTTGTGCGACCTCGTTCACGGGAACTGCATGTCTCCGCGGATCAGCGCGGACACAGCTCGGTGGCGCTGAAGAAGTACGCGATCTCGATCGCGGCGTTCTCCTGCGAGTCGGAACCGTGCACGGCGTTGGCGTCGATGGACTGCGCGAAATCGGCGCGGATCGTGCCCGGCGCCGCATCCTTCGGATTGGTCGCGCCCATCAGTTCGCGATTCTTCGCCACCGCGTTCTCGCCTTCGAGGACCTGGATCATCACCGGGCCCGACGTCATGAACTCGACCAGCGCGCCGAAGAACGGGCGTTCGCGATGCACGGCGTAGAAGCCTTCGGCTTCCTTGCGCGAGAGATGCTTCATCTTCGCGGCCACGACCGTGAGGCCGTTCTTCTCGAAACGGGAATAGATTTCACCGATGACGTTCTTGGCGACGGCATCGGGCTTGATGATCGAAATGGTGCGCTCCAGCGCCATGGTGTGGTGTCTCCGGGGGTAGACGGCCGCGATCAAGCGACCGGAAGATAACATGAATGGGAAGGAAAAACCCGCGTGTGGACGCGGGTTTAGCCGATTCGGCTGCAGAGGATTCTAACCCGGAGCGGGGTCTCCCTGCATCCTTGTCGGCGATCACGTTTTGCAGCGGGACGCGGAAGCGTGTACGCTCAAACAAGCGTTTGATTCACCCTCCCCGGTCCGATTTCCCGGGCCGCCTTTCTCGGAACCCGGAGCCCGCAATGAGCAAAGCCCAGTTCTCGACCAAGGAAAGGATTCTGGACGCCGCGGAAACCCTCTTCGCCCAGTACGGCTTCGGCGGCACATCGCTCCGCCAGGTCACCAGCCAGGCGGACGTGAACATCGCGGCGGTCAACTATCACTTCGGCAGCAAGGAAAACCTGGTCAACGAGGTCTTCCGCCGCCGCATGGACGAAATGAGTGCCCAGCGCCTCGCGCGCCTGCAGGCCACGGTGAAGGCCGACCCGGCCGATCTCGAAGGCATTCTCGCCGCCTTCGTCGAACCGCCGCTGGCGATGGCGCAGGACCGCCATGGCGGCGGCGCCTTCATCCGGGTCATCGCCCGCGCCTACGCCGAAAAGAACGACGGTCTGCGCCGGTTTCTCTCCGAGCAGTACGGCCATGTGCTGCGCGAATTCGCCAAGGCCATTTCCGGCTGCATGCCCGGACTGAGCAAGGAGGAGCTGTACTGGCGGCTCGACTTCCTGGCCGGTGCCCTGACCTATGCGATGGCCGATTTCGGGATGATCAAGCGTCCGGCCGGCGTGTCGGAACTCGAGCACCGGCAGCGCGCCGCGCAGGAACTGATCCGCTTCGCCGCCGCCGGCTTCAAGGCCGGCAAGGTCAACTGAAACTCCCTTACGCAACCCAGAAACACCCACGCAATCAACAGGATGCAGAACATGTCTCAGAAACCGCTTATACGGCGTGCCGCCGTGCTCGGCGCCGGCGTGATGGGCGCGCAGATCGCCGCGCACATGACCAACGCCGGCGTCGATACGGTGTTGTTCGATCTTGCCGCGAAGGACGGCGACCCGAATGGCGTCGTGCTGAAGGCGCTCGCGAACCTGGGCAAGCTCTCGCCCGCCCCGCTGGCCAGCAAATCGTTGGCCGAAGCCATCATTCCGGCCAACTACGAGTCCGGCCTGGAGGCGTTGCGCGGTTGCGACCTGATCATCGAAGCGATCGCCGAGCGGATGGACTGGAAGCAGGACCTGTACCGGAAGATCGCCCCCTTCGTCAGCCCGGACGCGATCCTGGCCAGCAA
>JAYRTK010000417.1:0-2492 GCA_041919595.1 Lysobacteraceae bacterium | reverse complement strand
TCTCCACCGAAGGCAATCCGCTGCTGGAGAACGGGTTCGTGACCACCAGCATGGACGTGCTGTGGAACTGGGCGCGTACCGGCTCGATGTGGCCGATGACCTTCGGTCTGGCCTGCTGCGCGGTGGAAATGATGCACGCCGGCGCCGCGCGTCTCGACCTCGACCGCTACGGCGTGGTCTTCCGTCCATCGCCGCGCCAGTCCGACGTCATGATCGTCGCCGGCACCCTGGTCAACAAGATGGCCCCGGCCCTGCGCAAGGTCTACGACCAGATGCCCAACCCCAAGTGGGTGATCTCGATGGGCAGTTGCGCCAACGGCGGCGGCTACTATCACTATTCCTATGCGGTGGTCCGCGGTTGCGACCGCGTGGTGCCGGTCGACGTCTACGTCCCGGGCTGCCCGCCGACCGCCGAGGCGCTGGTCTACGGCATCCTGCAGTTGCAGAAGAAGATCCGCCGCGGCACCAATTTCGGCGACAACCCGCAGGGTGTGGTCTGACATGAGCGAGACCGTCCACGCTTTCGCCGACCGCCTGCGCGCGCGCTTTGCCCAGGCCACGGTCACCGTGTCCGAACCGCGCGGCGAAGTCGGCATCGAATTTCCCGATGGCGACTGGCATGCCGGCTGCGTCGCGCTTCGCGACGAGTTCGGATTCGAATCGCTGATCGATCTCTGCGGCGTCGACTACCTCGGCTACGGCAGCGACGAATGGGACACCGACGTGTCTTCCGAAGGCTTCAGCCGCGGCGTCGAAGGTCGCAATGTCGGTCGCTTCCGGTACGGCGAAGCGCCCAGTCGCGAAGCCGATCGTTTCGAGGATCAGGCGATCGAGCCGATCGCGCGCCGCCGCTTCGCCGCGGTCGCGCAGCTGTTGTCGGTCCAGCACAACCGCCGCGTGCGCGTGAAGGCGTTCGCGCCCAACGACGATCTGCCGATCGTGGCCTCGCTCACCGGCATCTGGCCGGTCGCGAACTGGTTCGAGCGAGAGGCCTTCGATCTGTTCGGCCTGGTGTTCGAGGGGCATCCGGACCTGCGCCGGATCCTCACCGACTATGGTTTCGTCGGGCATCCCTTCCGCAAGGACTTCCCGCTGATCGGCAACGTCGAAGTGCGCTACGACGAAGAGAAGAAGCGCGTGGTCTACGAACCGGTCACCTCGGTCGAGCCGCGGGTCGGCGTGCCGCGCGTGATCCGCGACGATGCCCGCTACGCCACCGCTGCCGGCGAACAGACTGCGCGCAGGGCGGAGGGCAACAAGTGATGAGCACCGCACAGCAAGCCAGCGAAGGTTTCGCCAGCAACGCCAGCGA
The DNA here is from genome assembly GCA_041919595.1 of Lysobacteraceae bacterium. GTDB lineage: Bacteria > Pseudomonadota > Gammaproteobacteria > Xanthomonadales > Xanthomonadaceae > Lysobacter_I. The sequence goes on along the minus strand of JAYRTK010000417.1, from coordinate 1,180 downwards.
AACGAAGCAGGAAATCCGCAACTACACCCTGAATTTCGGTCCGCAGCATCCGGCCGCCCACGGCGTTCTGCGCCTGATCCTGGAGATGGACGGCGAGATCGTCCAGCGCGCCGATCCGCACGTCGGCCTGCTCCATCGCGGCACCGAGAAGCTCGCCGAGTCCAAGCCGTTCAACCAGTCGATCGGTTACATGGATCGACTCGACTACGTGTCGATGATGTGCAACGAGCACGCCTACGTGCGCGCGATCGAGACCCTGATGGGGATCGAGGCGCCGGAACGCGCCCAGTACATCCGCACCATGTTCGACGAGATCACCCGCATCCTGAATCACCTGATGTGGATCGGCTCCAACGCGCTCGACCTCGGTGCGATGGCGGTGTTCCTGTACGCCTTCCGCGAACGCGAAGAGCTGATGGATGTGTACGAGGCGGTGTCCGGCGCGCGCATGCACGCGGCGTATTACCGCCCGGGCGGCGTCTATCGCGACCTGCCGGAGAAGATGCCGCAGTACCGCGAATCGCCGTGGCGCAAGGGCGGCAAGCTCAAGCGCTTCAACGCATGGCGCGAGGGCTCGATGCTCGACTACCTCGATGCCTTCACCGACGATTTCCCGGCTCGCGTCGACGAGTACGAGACCCTGCTCACCGACAACCGCATCTGGAAGCAGCGTACCGTCGGCATCGGCGTGATTCCGCCGGAACAGGCCTTGGCCTGGGGCATGACCGGCCCGATGCTGCGCGGCTCCGGCATCGCCTGGGATCTGCGCAAGAAGCAGCCCTACGCGAAATATGCCGAGGTCGATTTCGACATCCCGGTGGGCGTGAGCGGCGATTGCTACGACCGTTATCTGGTGCGCGTGGCCGAGATGCGCCAGTCCAACCGCATCATCAAGCAATGCGTGGCGTGGCTGCGGGCCAATCCCGGTCCGGTGATGATCGACAACTACAAGGTCGCACCGCCGAAGCGCGAATCCATGAAGGACGACATGGAAGCGCTGATCCATCATTTCAAACTGTTCAGCGAAGGCTACTGCGTGCCTGCCGGCGAGACTTACAGCGCGGTCGAAGCGCCGAAGGGCGAGTTCGGCTGCTACCTGGTCTCCGATGGCGCCAACAAGCCGTTCCGCGCGCACCTGCGCGCGCCGGGCTTCGCCCACCTGTCGTCGATGGACACGATC
>JAYRTK010000416.1:0-2501 GCA_041919595.1 Lysobacteraceae bacterium | reverse complement strand
ACGAACCGCTGCTGCGCCATGCGCGCTGGTTCCCGCCGCAACCCGACGCGCATGAACCGGCGATCCACTGGCTGCGCCCCGACGGCGATGCGATGCAGGTGGACGACTGGCACGACAGCCACGCGCACGCGTTCGCCTGCCAGCTCGCCGAGGCCGCGGCCTCGCCGCCGCGCTGGTGCATCGTCTTCAACCCCGGCGCGCAGCCGGCCCGCTTTCGTCTGCCCAACGGCCCGTGGCGGTTGGCGGCGGACAGCAGCGGCACGCTCGACGCGGAACATCCCCCGCACGCCGCCGACGGCGCGTTCGAGGCCCCGTTCCGCGCCCTGCTGCTGCTGCGCCGCGAATCGCATTCCCAGGAGAGTTCCCGATGATCGATCTCGAACAACGTGCGGCCGGCGTCCTGCTGCACGTGACGTCGCTGCCCGGCCCGCACGGCATCGGCGATTTCGGACCGGACGCGTACCGCTTCGTCGATTGGCTGCAGGCCGCGGGCCAACGCATCTGGCAATGGCTGCCCACCAACCCCATCGGCCCGGGCAATTCGCCGTACCAGAGCGTGTCCGCCTTCGCCGGCAGTCCGCTGATGGTCGCGCTCGAACCGTTGATCGGTGCCGGATGGCTGCCCGCACCGATCCTGCCCGACGGCGGCTTCGCACCGCACCAGGTCGATTTCGCAAAGGTCGTCGACTGGCGCCAGACACAACTGCGCACCGCACATGCGGGCTTCGTCGCCAAGGGCAGCAAGACCGAACACGCGGCGTTCGCGCAGTGGTGCGCGGCACAGGCCGACTGGCTCGACGACTACACCCTGTTCATGGCGCTGGAAACCGCGCACGACGGCCAGCCATGGTGGCTGTGGCCGGCGCCGCTGCGCGCGCGCGAGAAAACCGCACTCGAGGCCGCGCGCAAGACGCATGCCGACGAGATCGGCTTCTGGGCCTTCGTGCAGTGGTGCTTCGACACCCAGGCGCATGCGCTCAAGACCTACGCCAACGCGCGCGGCATCGCGATCATGGGCGACCTGCCGATCTTCATCGCGCATCACAGCGCCGACTGCTGGTCGCGTCCCGATCTGTATCTGCTCGATGATGCGCATCAACCCACGTCGGTCGCCGGCTGCCCACCGGACGCGATGGCGCCCACCGGCCAGCGCTGGGGCAATCCGCTGTATCGCTGGGACCGGATGGCGAAGGAAGATTTCGCGTGGTGGACCGCCCGCCTGCGCCGCGCGCTGGACCAGGCCGACGTGTTCCGCATCGATCACTTCCGCGGTTTCGCCGGTTATTACGAGATTCCGGCCACCTGCCCCACCGCCGAGGAAGGCGAATGGAAACCCGGCCCCGGCAAGGCGCTGTTCGACGCGATCGAACGCGTGCTCGGCCCCTTGCCCATCGTCGCCGAGGATCTCGGCCTGATCACGCCCGACGTGATCGCACTGCGCGACGGCTGCGGCTTCCCCGGCATGAAGATCCTGCAGTTCGGCTTCGGCTCCGACGCCACCGACGACTTCCTGCCGCACAACTGGGGCCGCGCCTTCGTCGCCTATACCGGCACCCACGACAACCACACCGTCCGCGGCTGGTGGAACACCGCCAGCGCACGCGAACGCGCCTACGCCGGCAGCTATCTTCCCGCCAGCGACGGCGACGTGCACTGGGCGATGATCCGCGCCTGCTGCAACTCCGTCGCCAACCTCGCCGTCTGCCAACTGCAGGACGTCCTCGGCCTCGGCGTCGAACACCGCATGAACACTCCAGGCACCGTCGGCGACCACAACTGGACCTGGCGCTTCACCTGGGACATGGTCGACCACGAAGCGACGCGCGTCCTCGCCCTCATCACCGCCGCCAGCGGCCGCACCGCCTTCGCACTGACACGATTGCCATAGCATTCACCCCGTCACTCCGGTTTTTCGATTGATGGAAACAATCAATCGCCTCATGCAAAAAGCGCCGGAAATCCGGCGCTTTTTCGCAGGATCGGCTTCAGCCGAGATGCCTTCCGATCGAACCCCCGAAAAGACCGCATACGCCCGTTGCGCCCCTGGAACGCGATGGCAGATTCGGGACGCGACCACGTTCCGCACGCCATCCACGATCGTGCGGAAACACGATGACAGGGAAAAGCGAGAAGGTCACCAGCCGCTGCGGATGAGCGCAGACAGGCACACCCGGGCATCATGAACCCGTTGTCCGCATGAACGCGACCGCCGTGACATGGCAGGCCTGTCCGGCGAAGATCGCTCGAACATGAAGCCGCAGGCAGCGCGCTGCGGACCGGCGCGTCGCGTTCGAATCATCACGCCAGGAAAGGGCATCGCGAGCCGCAGGCTCGGATCGGATCGATCACCGGATCGAATCCCCCACCCTCGCCAAAGAAAGGCCATGTCCCTCGCCACCCGCCTTTTCCCCGCGGCATCCATCGCTGCCGCAGAACGATTCTCCGACTGGGCGACGACAGCGGGAGAAACAGTTGCGCGATCGGACCTGAAGACCCTCCTG
>JAYRTK010000415.1:0-2515 GCA_041919595.1 Lysobacteraceae bacterium | reverse complement strand
CAGGGGCGGCCTGCCGGCGCGGCATCGCCGACCTCGATTTCGGACAGTTTGTGCAGCGCCGTCAGCACCGCGATCGCGGCCATCAGGCCGAGCACGAGCGCACGCGGCCCCTGATCGAGCAGGAAGGTCGCGAACGGCGCGAACAGGCCGAAGCCGAGCAGGCTGCGCGCGTCGCGCAGGCTGCGCATCTCGACCGGCTTGAGCGCGAGCATGGTCGCCAGCAGGGCGCAGCCGGTATCGCGCCCGAAACGAAAGCCGTAGAGCGTCATGACCGTGCCGATCAGGCCGACGATCAGCACCAGTCGCAGCCAGCCCGGGGCACGGCCGTCGCGGGAGAGCAGCGGCGCCGCCAGCGCCACCGCGCCGATGCCCAGCGCCAGCGTGGGCGGCACTTCCAGCAACAGCGGCAACAGGCAGCTGGCGGCGGCCGCGAGCGTCCAGCGGCGCGCGAGCGGTTCCAGCGGAAGCGCTTCAGCCACGGCCGCCCGCCTCCGGCAGCAGTGCGAGCGCCTTCAGGCAGGCGTGACGATGCGCTGCGCCCTGCGCCGGACCGAGCGCCGGTTGTCCGGGCAGGATCAGGCGGTAGCGGCGACCGTCGCGCTCGGCCTCGTCGACCCAGCGCGCGAGTCGGCGGATCCGCGCTTCGTAGGGCAGGGTCGCGAGCGCGCGCCAGTCGAGATCGAGATCGGCCCCCGACGGTTGTTCGTAGTCGCGCACCAGCAGTTCGTTGCGGCGCGCGGACGGCTTCCAGGCGATCGCGCGGCGCGAATCGCCGCGGCGGTAGGTCCGCAGATGATGGAGGTCGTCCCCGGCGGGATGCAGGCGTGCGATCGCGCGGTCGCCGCCGCCTTCGGGCAGCGGCGGGCCGTGCGTTTCCGGCGCCGGGTAGACCAGCAGCGGCCGATCGGGCCAGACATAGCTCCACGCCACCACCAGTCCGAGCGGCCGGGTGGTGGAGATCCGCAGGCGTTCGGGCGCGAGCCAGCCGCGCTGTTCGGTCGGCAGTTCGATCGTGGCTTCGCCCGCGCCCTGCTGCAGCGAGAAGTGGGTCGCGTGCGGACCGCAGGCGATGCGCAGGCCGCGACGCTCGCGGCCGGGTTCTGCGCGGGCGTGGATGCGCAACGCCAGCGGCTTGCCGGCGCTCACCGGGTCGGCGCCGATCGCGACGATGCGCAGCCCCGACAATTGCAGGTGCGCCGCGAACAGACCGGTATGCGCGGCGCCCGCGAGCAGCAGCGCCAGCATCAGCGCCGGGTTGTTGTTGTAATTGAGGGCGCCCAGCAGCATCGCCGCGAGCAGCACGGCGAAGAACAGGCCGAAGCCCGTGGGCAGCACATAGATGCGTCGGCGGTCGAACTGCACCGGCAGCGCTTCCGGCGCGCGCGGCCGCACCCATCGCGCGACACGGCGCTCGATCCTGCCGCCGATCCTGCCGTTCAGTGCGCCGCCGGCGTCGCTCATGCCGCGCTCCGCGTCAATCGACCGGAACGGCGTGCAGGATCGACTTCGCCAATGTCGCGCCGTCGCCGCCATCGGCATCCGCGACCAGTCGGTGCGCCGCGACCGCGATGAACAGTGTCTGCACGTCTTCCGGCAGCGCGTGCGCGCGTCCGAGCAGCAGCGCGTGCGCGCGCGCCGCGCGCAGCAGCGCCAGACCCGCGCGCGGCGACAGTCCCACGCGCACGCCGGGATGGTGGCGGCTGCGCGCGAGCAGACGCTGCACGTAGCCGATCAGCGCCTCGCTGGCGTGGACGTCCGACACCGCGTGGCGCAACGCGCGCACGGCCTCGGCGCCGAGCACCGGCTCGCTGTTCGCGATCATGTCGCGACGGTCGCTGCCGGCGAGCAGCGCGCGCTCGGCGTCTTCCGGCGGATAGCCCAGATGCAGGCGCAGCAGGAAGCGGTCGAGTTGGGAATCGGGCAGGGGATAGGTGCCGGAGAGATCCACCGGATTCTGGGTCGCGATCACGAAGAACGGATCCGGCAGCGGATGGGTGACGCCATCGACGGTGACCTGATGCTCCGCCATCGCTTCGAGCAGTGCGCTCTGCGTGCGCGGCGGTGCGCGGTTGATTTCGTCGGCCAGCAGGACCTGCGCGAACACCGGGCCGGGATGAAAGCGGAATCCGCCGGCCTGGGCATCGAACACCGACACGCCGACGATGTCCGAGGGCAGCAGGTCGGAGGTGAACTGGACCCGCTGGAACCCCAGCCCCAGCGTCGCCGCCAGCGCGTGCGCCAGGGTGGTCTTGCCCAGTCCGGGCAGATCTTCGATCAGGATGTGTCCGTCCGAGAGTAGCCCCACGAAGGCGAGCCGGACCTCGTGCGGCTTGCCCAGCACCAGACCGTTGACCTGCGCCTGGGCGCGCTGGAGGGCGTCGCGCGCGCCGTCGTTTAGCATGTGCGGGACTCTCGGGCTGGCGTCACGGCGTTCTCCGGGCTTCTGGACATGTTCGGGCAGTGTAGCGGGACTACGAAAAAATGCGGCAGACGGATTCGACGAAGCGGACCTTCA
>JAYRTK010000414.1:0-2525 GCA_041919595.1 Lysobacteraceae bacterium | reverse complement strand
CCGGCGTTGGAAAGAGATGATTTGTACCGTATCAAACTTTTTGTTAAGTTGCACGACTCCGGAACCAGGAAGGACGGACGATGTCGACGGTACGATCCGATGGACGCGGGATCCCGCAACAGCGGCGGGACGGACAAGCCCCCGCGCGCATGTCCGCGACGCAGGCCGCATCGGCGCACGGCGCCGCACGAACCGCGCGGCGCCCCGCCCACACGCCCCTGCATGCGGCACTCGACTACCGCGCGCGCCGTCTGTGCACGGAACTGGACGATGGTCGGCATCGCGACGCGGCGCTGGCGGCGTTCGCGCCGACCAGCGCGTCCCTGCTGCGATGGTGGTGCGCGACCGACATCGGCCGCGTGCGCAGCGACAACTTCAACCATGCGCAGCGACAGGCGATCCTGCACACGCTGATCGCACACGAACTGCTGCGCAGCGACGATCCCGCGACGCTCTGCCGCCGCGCCTGCGCCCCCGACGGCGACGACACGTGCGACCCGGCGCCCGTCGACGCCCGCTACCGGCTGCGACTGGCCCCGGGCAGCGGTCTGCGCTGGGTGCTGCAGGCCCTGCTGGTCTGGCGCTGGGCAGCGACGGGGCCGCACGCCGCGCCCGAGGTCGCCAGCAATGCCGGCACCGGCGACCTCCGCCTGCAGTTGATCGCGGCCACGCCCGGACTGCGTGATCGTCTGCAGGCGGCGATCTTCGGCGCGCCCGATCGCGGCCTCGACGATGCCAGCGTGCTGCGGCATGCACGGTTGTTCCTCCCACCCGCATGGCGAGCCGATTTCCGTGCATGGCTGGTGGCGTGCGCGCGCGACGGAACGCTGCAGGTGGCGGAAGCCGACGGCGCCTCCCTGCCCGGGCCGTTTCGACTGATCGCGACCGCGGGCGGCGGACATCTGCGGATCGATCTGCTCGATGCCGAAGCGACCGACGTGCTGCCCGACGATGTCGCGGCGCTGGTCGACGTGTCGCTCGCGGAGGCGATCCGCCACGGGGCCTGCAAACTGCCGGTGCTGGCGCCGGTCTCGGCCAAGGGCGCACCGCTGCGCGCGCATCCGCCGCGACATCCCGGGCTGCGGCCGCGGCTTTCGCATGTGCATCACCGATTGCTGGAGGCCGGCGTCGCGGCGCTGGCGCAGCGCGACGCCGCGTTCGTCGCGCTCGATCCGGCGCGCCGGCCGCGTCTGCGGGTGCTGTGCGCCACGCCAACCCTGCGCCAGGCCGCGCGCCGATGGCTGATCGACGCCGGCATCCCCGGGGATGCGTTCGCGATCGCCGACGACACGCCACCGCCGGCCGGCGCGCGCGTGGTGTTCGACACCCTGCCACCGCAGGCGGTCGCGACCGACCCCCGCATCTGCGCGGTGGTCGTCCTGCGCAACCACCGCGACGAGACTTCGGCGATATCGACGGCGACGGCGATCGCAGCCGCGGGCGCCGCTTCCCTGTGGCCGGAACCGGAGTTCGCCGAACTGCGTCACGAGAACATCGAACGCGCGACGCAGACGCGGCCGCCGCGCCACCTGATCGATGCGCTGACCATCGCCGACGATCCGCGCTGCCATCGCGATTACGCCGGGCTGCCGCTGGCGCGGCTGCCGATCGACCCTGTGCCCGCGGCGGACGATCTCTTCCCCGCACCGCTGCGCGCGGATGCCGCGCGCTTCGATCTGCGCCTGCCGGCACCGCCGTGCAGCGATGGGCCGGGCGCGTCGCCTGACGGGCACTTCCATGGGCACACCGAGGAGCTGACCGGAGGATTGACCGACGGTCTGCGCGATCCGCCGCTGCGGGTCCTGCGCCGGCGTCATGCGCTCGCGGTGCACAAATCGGTGCTCGCCTACGCACCCTGCGGCGCCCACGATGGCGGCCTGCGCCGCGCCTTTCTCGAATGCGCCGAGGCCGACCCGGACATCGAAAGCCATTGCCTGCTCGATCCGCGCCGGCATGGCATGCGCAGCCGAGAAGCCCTGCTCGCGCGCGGGCTGGACGCGCGCGGCTGGCCGGATGCGCTGGTGCGCACCGCCGATCGCGTGTACCTGGTCGAGTTCCTGCCGTTCTGTCCCACCCGGCCACTGCCACCGACGCCCGGCGAGCGCGCGGTGATGCGCTGGCTGGCGCGCGTCGCGGCGCTGCCGGCGGCCCACCGCGGCGAACGACACTGGTGTCGCGCGAGCGTTCCCGCACCGGTGTTCTGGTCGTGGAAACGCAGCGGCGGCTCGCTCGGCGGACTGCTGTCGACGCTCGCCGACACGGCGTCGTTCCCCGCGGAGACGCCGGCGCGGCCGCCCCATCGGCCCGCGTGAACCACCGGACCGGGCCGCCCCGTTCCGCAGGGGCGGGACTGTGCGTTTTTCGACAACCTGCTAGTCTCCGCCGACATCCCGCCGGTACCGCCGGCCCCGCGGAGCGCGCATGGCCTACAACCAGTTCGAACTGCTGCGGCAGCGACGTTTTCTGCCCTTCTTCGTGGTGCAGTCGCTGGGGGCGTTCAACGACAACGTCTACCGCCAGGCGAT
>JAYRTK010000413.1:0-2526 GCA_041919595.1 Lysobacteraceae bacterium | reverse complement strand
CGAATATCGCGGTTACGATTCGGCCGGGATCGCCATCGTCGGGCGCGGCGCCGACGGGACCGATGCCGACGGCGCCAGCGACGTGCGCCGCGTGCGCCGCACCGGTCGCGTCGCCGAGATGGAAAGCGCCGCGCAGAGCGAAGCCTTCAGCGCCACGCTCGGCATCGGCCACACCCGCTGGGCGACCCACGGCGGCGTCACCGAATCCAACGCGCATCCGCACATCAGTCACGGCGTGGCGCTGGTCCACAACGGCATCATCGAGAATCACGAAGCGCAGCGCGAACGCCTGCGTGCGTTGGGTTACAGCTTCGAGTCGCAGACCGATACCGAAGTCATCGCCCACCTGATCCATCATTATCTGTCGACCGGTGACGATCTGCTGCAGGCGCTGCAGCGCGCGGTGAAGGAACTGGAAGGCGCCTACGCGCTGGCGGTGGTCAGTCGCAGGGAACCCGAGCGCATGGTCTGCGCGCGCATGGGCTGCCCGCTGCTGGTCGGCCTGGGCGAGGGCGAGAATTTCATCGCTTCCGATGTCTCGGCCATCGTCCAGGCCACGCGCAAGGTCATCTTTCTCGAAGAGGGCGACACCGCCGAGGTTACCCGCACCGGCGTGCGCGTCTTCGACGCCGGCGATGTCGAGGTCGTGCGCGAATCGTTCGTGTCCGGCGTGTCGCTCGCGTCGCTCGAACTCGGTCCGTACCGGCATTTCATGCAGAAGGAGATCCACGAACAGCCCCGTGCGATCGCCGACACCATCGAAGCCATCGTCGACCGCGGCGGATTCTCGCCGGCGCTGTTCGGCGCCGACGCCGAGGCGATCCTGCGCAACATCGACGGTCTGCAGATCCTCGCCTGCGGCACCAGCTATTACGCCGGACTCACCGCGCGCTACTGGTTCGAGGCCATCGCCGGCCTGCCGTGCACGGTCGAGATCGCCAGCGAATACCGCTATCGCAAGGTCGTCGCCAATCCGCGCCAGCTGGTGGTGACGATCTCGCAGTCGGGCGAAACCCTGGACACGATGGAAGCGCTGAAATACGCGAAGTCGCTCGGCCACGACAAGACCCTGTCGATCTGCAACGTGCCCGAAAGCGCGATCCCGCGCGCCAGTCGGCTGGTGTTCTACACCCGCGCGGGCGCCGAGATCGGCGTCGCGTCGACCAAGGCCTTCACCACCCAGCTGGTCGCGCTGTTCGCGCTCACCGCGACGGTGGCCAAGGCGCAGGGTCGGCTGTCGCCGGAACAGGAAGCCGAACTGCTCGACGCCCTGCGCCATCTGCCCGGCAGCGTGCAGCACGCGCTGAACCTCGAACCGCAGATCGCGGTGTGGTCGGAGCGCTTCGCGCCGAAGCAGCATGCCCTGTTCCTCGGTCGCGGCATCCATTATCCCATTGCCCTTGAAGGTGCATTGAAGCTCAAGGAAATCTCCTACATCCACGCCGAAGCCTATCCCGCCGGCGAGCTGAAGCACGGCCCGCTGGCGCTGGTGGACGCGGCGATGCCGGTGGTGGTGATCGCGCCGAACGACAGTCTGCTGGAGAAGGTGAAGTCGAACATCCAGGAAGTGCGTGCGCGCGGCGGCGAGATGTACGTCTTCACCGATGCCGACAGCCACTTCAGCGAATCCGAAGGCGTGCACGTGATCCGCACCCCGCGCCACGTCGGCATGCTCTCGCCGATCGTGCATGCGATCCCGGTGCAGTTGCTCGCCTACCACGCCGCGCTGGCCCGCGGCACCGACGTCGACAAGCCGCGCAATCTGGCGAAGTCGGTGACGGTGGAGTAAGCGCTACGCACGACGTCGACGCCATGCGGCGCCGGCGCGACACGACCGAGGTTCCGAGCATGACCCATCGCGCCTGGACGGCCGCCGCCATCCGCAGGATCGAAGCCGACTTCAACCGCTCGGCCGATACCCATCTGATCCCGCTGCCGTTGCCGGGGTATCCCGGCATCGACGTCTATCTCAAGGACGAATCCAGCCACCCGACCGGCAGCCTGAAACATCGGCTGGCGCGCTCGTTGTTCCTGTATGCATTGGCCAACGGCTGGCTGCGCGAAGGCGCGCCGGTGATCGAGGCGTCGAGCGGTTCGACCGCGGTCTCGGAAGCCTATTTCGCGCGCCTGCTGGGCCTGCCGTTCATCGCGGTGATGCCGGCCTGCACGTCGCCGGACAAGATCCGCGCGATCGAATTCCACGGTGGCCGCTGTCATCTGGTCGACGATCCGGCCGCGATCAACGATGAATCCGAACGGCTCGCGCGCGAGACCGGCGGTCATTTCCTGGATCAGTTCACCTACGCCGAGCGCGCCACCGACTGGCGCGCGAACAACAATATCGCCGAGTCGATCTTCGTGCAGATGGCGCAGGAACCGCATCCGGTGCCGACGTGGATCGTCTGCAGTCCCGGCACCGGCGGCACCGGCGCGACCCTGGGGCGCTACGTGCGCTATCGCCGCCACGACACCCGCGTGCTCTGCGCCGATCCCGAACATTCGGTGTTCTACGATCATTTCGCCGGC
>JAYRTK010000412.1:0-2530 GCA_041919595.1 Lysobacteraceae bacterium | reverse complement strand
CATGGGCATGCTCGACGAGGGCGCCGGCGATTACAGCGCCATCGCCTTCGGCAACCGCGCCGAAGCGCTGGGCGCCAACCTCAGCGCCGGCGCCAGCCTCGATGGCGCGAGCGCCGGGCTCTCGGCGTTGAAGCAGAACCTCGACCCCTCGCTGGCCCTGTTCGCCGACATGCTGCGTCGCCCGCGCTTCGAGCCGGCCGAGATCGACCGTGTGAAGGCCAACTGGATCGCCGGCATCCGCCAGGAAAAGGCGCGTCCCAACGGCGCCGCGACCCGGGTGCTGCCGCCGCTGCTGTACGGCGAAGGCCATCCCTACGCGATCCCGTTCAGCGGCACCGGCACCGAGGCTTCGATCGCCGCGCTCGGTCGCGATGACCTGAAGGACTACCACGCCCGCTGGGTGCGTCCGGACAATGCCACCCTGCTGGTGGTGGGTGACACCACGCTCTCGGAGATCGTGCCGCTGCTGGAGAAGCATTTCGGCGACTGGAAGGCCGAGGGCGAAGCCCGCAGCAACGCCGCGCTGCCGCAGGTGGCGACGCCGAAGAAGCCGCGCGTGTTCCTGATCGACCAGCCCGGCGCGATCCAGGCCAACCTCTACGTCGGCCAGCTGGTGCCCTCGACCCGCGACTCCGGCGCGATCAAGTTCGATATCGCCAATGCCGTGCTGGGCGGCGAGTTCTCCTCGCGCCTCAACATGAACCTGCGCGAGGACAAGCACTGGGCCTACGGTTCCTACAGCAGCGTGTCCGGCGCGCTCGGCCAGCGGCCGTGGATGGCGTTCGCCGCGGTGCAGATCGACAAGACCGCCGAATCGCTGAAGGAACTGCATCGCGAGATCTCCGAATACGCCACCGGCACGGCGCCGCCGAAGCAGGAGGAAGTCGCGAAGATCCAGGCCACCGAGATCCGCAGCCTGCCCGGTTCGTACGAGACCGCCGGCGCGGTGCTCGGCACGCTTGCGGGCATCGTCCGTTACGGTCGTTCCGATGATTACGTGTTCCAGCGCAAGGCCGAGATCGAAGGCCTGACCGTGGATCAGGTGAAAGCCGCGGCGGCGGCGATCGACCCCAACGCCCTCACCTGGGTGGTGGTCGGCGATCTCAGGCAGATCGAGAAGCCGGTGCGCGAACTCAAGCTCGGCGAGGTCACCATCGTCGATGCGGACGGAAAGCCCGTGAAGAAGTGATTCCCGGTTGTTGCGGCACCCATGGGGGCCGCGCCGGTTCTTGCTGCATCCGCACGCTGCCCGCCATCATGGCGGGCATCGTCGTTTCGGGAGTCTGCCGATGTCGCTCCGCAGGGGTTCCATGGTCGTGCTGATGCTCGTGTCCGTCATCTCGATCGCGGGCTGCACGTTCGTGCGGATGGCGCCCGGGGCCGCGAAGGTGCGCGTGGTCGAGCGCGCGCCGAGCGGTTGCGTGCGACGCGGCGAGATCGATGTCTCGGTGCGCGACAGTCTTCCCTTCCATGAGCGCAACCCGCTGCGGGTGCGCGACGAGCTCGAAGTGCTCGCCCGCAACGAGGCCCCGGGACTCGGGGCCGACACCGTGCAGCCGGAGGGGCCGCCGGTGGCCGAGGCGCAGCGTTTCATCGCCTGGCGTTGTCGCAGGTGAACGGACGCACCGGCGCGGCGCGTGCCGGGTGCGGGAAGGCTCTCCGATTCAGCCGCGCGTCTGGCTTTCCAGGCGCAGCGCGGTCTGGCCCATGTGGACGGCGCCACTGTCGCCGTCGACGCGCACCTGCAGGCCGAAGCAGGCGGCTTCGAGCTTGTTCCATTCGCTCAATTCCCCGCTGTGCGCCCATTTGCGCACGATCCGCAGGCTGTAACAGCCGGCGGCCTCGGTATCGGCCGGCTCCCATTCCACCTCCCGGCTGTCGAGGATGTTCATCTCGTACACCGCGCCCAGCGGCGAGCACACCCGGAAGTGTTCGCGCGTCAGTCCGTTCACCGGTGCGCCCGTGTCCGCGCGCGAGACCGACACGAACAGCAGCAGCACGTATCCGTCCTCGTGGACGGACTGGGACTCCTGCGATACCGCGTCGACGATCAACCGTGCCATCGATTCGTTCTCCTTGTGAGGGGTGGGCGGGCGGTGGGATTGCGGTTCCGGACGCGCCCGGATCGCCCAGTGTGCCGGCCCGTGCCGTGATCGCCATGGGCCGATCGGCACCCCGGACGGGCCCCCGGGCGGGCGTTTCCTCCGGCAGACGCCTGTCCGGAAGACCCCCGAAATCCCGGAATCGGGACGGTCGGCGCCCGCTGGCGCCCGAATTTGTCCCGATGTCCACCGGCGGGAGCCCGAAAATGCGAAATCCGACGTCGTTTCCGCATGCGCCGGGGAGGGGAAGGCGCTACCCTATACGGTTCCTGACTGTCTCATGGCCCTCTGCCCATGCTGTTTCAACATGTCGCCATCGCTGGACTGGCCCACGTCGACGCACCGCGTCAGCTGACCACGGATGAGATCAACGCCCGTCTGAAGCCCACCCTGGACCGTCTGGGCATCAAATCCAACGTCCTCGCCGA
>JAYRTK010000411.1:0-2535 GCA_041919595.1 Lysobacteraceae bacterium | reverse complement strand
GGGGGGATCTCGAGCGGGATTCCGCAATGGAGCAGCCGCGGTTGTCTGGGGGCGGCGGCGGTGGGACACAAGCCCGCGACCGCCCGAGCGATTACAATGCCGGATTGTAACCCCACACCCGCCGCCGCCCGCGTCGCGGCCGCTCCCAGGAGACTCCCCATGCCGGTGATGCAGCGCATCCAGTCCGAGATCGAAAGCCATCCGATCGTGTTGTTCATGAAGGGGACGCCGCAGTTCCCGATGTGCGGTTTCTCCAGCCGTGCGTCGCAGGCGCTGAAGGCCGCGGGCGCCAGCAGCTACCACAGCGTGAACGTGCTGGAGGACCCGGAGGTCCGCGCCAATCTGCCGCGCTTTTCCAACTGGCCGACCTTCCCGCAGCTGTTCATCAACGGCGAACTCATCGGTGGCTGCGATATCACTCTCGAACTCTACGAATCCGGCGAGCTGGCGCGGATGATCGCCGAGGCGCAGAAGGCCTGATGTCGGCGGTCGTTTCGCCCGGGCCCCGCGCGCTCGAAGGCCGCGTGGTGCTGGTCGTCGGCGCGCATGGCGCGCTCGGGCGTGCCGCGGCCATGGCCGCCGCCGCCGAGGGCGCGACCGTGGTGCTGCTCGGTCGCAAGGTGCCCAAGTTGAACCGGGTGTACGACGCCATCGTGCGCGCGGGCGGAGAAGCGCTGCTGTACCCGCTCGATCTCGAGGGCGCGACGCCCGACGACTACGCGGAGATGGCCCAGCGCATCGATGGCGGCCCGGGTCGTCTCGATGGCGTGCTCCACTGCGCCGCCGATTTTCCCGGCCTGACGCCGCTGGACAACACCGACCCGGGCGCGTTCGCGCGCGCGCTGCACGTCAATCTCACCGCGCGCTGGTGGTTGACCCAGGCCTGCCTGCCGCTGTTGCGCCGTGCGCCCGACAGCGCGGTGGTGTTCGTGGTCGACGACGCCGCCGGCCGTGGCCACGCCTATTGGGGGGGGTATGGTCTGGCGCAGTCCGCACTGCGCACGCTGGTCGCCACCCTGCATGCCGAGCTGTCGCATTCTCCGGTGCGTGTCTGTGGTCTCGCGCCGGGCCCGTTGCGCACGCCGCTGCGCGCGAAGGCCTTCGTCGAGGACGGCGACAGCGCCGCGCGCGAACCCGATGCGGCGGCCTCGGCCTGCGTGCATCTGTTGTCCGCCGCCGGCGCCGATCATCGCGGTGAAGTCTGGTCGCCGACGTGACCATCGCGTCCGCCGCGCTGCTGCTGTTCCTGATTCTCGATCCGCTGGGCAATATCCCGGTGTTCCTCGGCCTGCTGCGCGGCCTCCCGCCGCAGCGGCAGCGGATCGTGCTGGTGCGGGAACTGCTGATCGCGCTGGTGGTGCTGATGGCCTTCCTGTGGGCCGGCAAGTACGCGCTGGAGTTGATGCACCTGCGGCAGGAATCGGTGTCGATCGCGGGCGGCATCGTGCTGTTCCTGATCGGCATCCGCATGATCTTCCCGCCGCCCGAAGGGCTGATGGGGGAGATTCCCGACGGCGAGCCGTTCATCGTGCCCATGGCGATTCCGCTGGTCGCCGGGCCCTCCGGCATGGCCGCCGTGATCCTGATGGGCAGCAACGATCCGGCCCGCCTCGGGGACTGGAGCCTGGCGTTGTTCCTCGCCTGGGCGGCCACCGCGGCGATCCTGTTCTCCGCGACCTACCTCTATCGCTGGCTCGGCCAGCGGGTGCTGACCGCGGTCGAACGCCTGATGGGCATGCTGCTGGTCGCCATCTCGGTGCAGATGCTCATGGATGGCATCGCCGCCTATCTGAAAATCCAGAGCCCCTGACCGCGACCAGGGATTTCCGGTGCCCATGCGCATGCGTAGGGTGTTGAACCGGTTGCGCGCTGACATTCAAGTGATTTCTTACCATTGTTCAGCCAATGAATTCAAGGGCTTAGAACATGGTCCGCCGTCATTCCACTGTCATGTTCCGAGGCTACCGTGTTAACCTATGGTTAACCCGAGCCTATCGGTTGCACAGGTGGCGGGTCCAGATTCCCCCCGCTGACGGATCGCGGCGCTGCGGCGCGCGCGGTCCCTGTGTACGACCAACGCATCGTCATCTCCAACGAGGCCCAACGCAATGAATCACAACAACCGTCTCCGACTTTCGAAACTGTCGATCGGACTGGTCGTCGCCCTCGCGGCGGCGCCCGCCTTCGCCCAGAACACCACCGCCGCGCTGAGCGGTCAGGTGCTCAGTGCGGACGGCCAGCCCATCGCCGGCGCCGAAGTGACCATCCTGCACACCGAGTCGGGCACGGTCAGCCGCGTCGTCACCGACGCGAACGGCCGCTACAACGCGCGCGGCCTGCGCGTGGGTGGTCCGTACAAGATCACCGCGAACAAGGACGGCGCCGGCACCCAGTCCGAGAGCGATGTCTACCTCGCCCTCGATCAGGTGTCCCAGGTCGACATCGCGATCGGCGGCCAGGATCTCGAAACCATTTCCGTCGTCGGCGTCGCCGGCCCGACGATCTTCAGCGCCGACAAGATGGGTGCGGGCAGCA
>JAYRTK010000410.1:0-2583 GCA_041919595.1 Lysobacteraceae bacterium | reverse complement strand
CACTTTTTTTAAACATTTTTTTGACTTTTTTTTAACTTTAACGGCAGCCAACGAACACCCCCGTACGTTAGCCGGTCCTGGCCGGAAAAGACGTAAGGATAGTGTTCTGCATGGGCTGTTTGCGTCGGCCATGTGCCGGCCGACAGGTGCATCGGCGACCCGGCCGGGAGCTCGACCGGAAAGACGAAGGCCGCCCGGAGGCGGCCTGTCGTCGGTGGCGCTTGTGGCTGAATCTTGTGACTCAGACCGTCGGCGCCGATGGATCCGGATGCTGCGTGTCGACGGCGCCGGGTGACGCCGGCATGCTCTCGGCGCGATCCCCTTCGGCGTTCTCCTCCTCGTCCAGCGAACCGTCCAGACGCTCCAGCGCCTGCAAACGTTCGCCTTCGGACAACCGCATCAGGGTCACGCCCTGGGTGTTGCGGCCCACACGCGAGATTTCCGCGGCGCGGGTGCGCACCAGCGTGCCGCCGTCGGAGATCAGCAACACTTCGTCGGCACTCCGCAGCAGCACCGCACCGACCAGTTTGCCGTTGCGCACGGTGGTCTGGATGCCGATGACGCCCTGGGTGCCACGCCCCTTGCGCGGATGATGCGCAAGCGGCGTGCGCTTGCCGTAGCCGTTCTCGGTCGCGGTGAGGATATAGAACGTATCGCCGTCGTCCTGCCCCAGATCGGCCAGTTCGACGCCCTGCTCCGCTGCGGTCTCGCTCACGTCCGCATTCGCCTCGACCGCGGCGATGGCGTCACCGTTTGCGGCATCGACGACGATCTCCTCTTCGGGCGCATCGGCGGCGGACTCGGCCACGATCAGGCTGACCACGGTTTCGCCTTCGGCCAGGCGCATGCCGCGCACGCCGGTCGCGGTGCGGCCCATCGGCCGCACGTGCGCTTCGGCGAAGCGCGAGACGCGACCGTTCGAGGCGAACAGCAGGATGTCGCGTTCGCCGTCGGTCAACGCCGCACCGATCAGGGCGTCGCCATCGTCGAGATTGATCGCGATCTTGCCGCGCGCCAGCCGGAATGCGAACTCGGTCAGCGGCGTTTTCTTGACCGTGCCGTTGCGGGTGGCGAAGAACACGAAATGCTGTTCGTCGTACTGATGCACCGGCACGACCGCCTGGATCTTCTCGCCCGGTTCCAGGGCCAGCCAGTTGACGATCGGACGGCCGCGGGCGTTCGGGCCGGCGTCGGGCAACTGGTGCACCGGCAGCCAGAACACGCGGCCGCTGCTGGTGAAGGTGAGCAGCGTATCGTGGGTGTTGACCAGCCACAGCTGATCGATGAAATCCTCGTCCTTGGTCGCGGCCGCGTTGCGGCCCTTGCCGCCGCGCTTCTGCGCGCGGTAGGCCGTCACCGGCTGGCGCTTGACATAACCGGCGTGCGAGAGCGTGACGACCACGTCTTCCGGCGCGATCAGGTCGAGGATGTCGAGATCTTCCTCGCTGGCGCGGATCTCGCTGCGGCGGGCATCGCCGTAGAGATCCTTGATTTCCTTCAGTTCGTCGCGGATCACTTCGCGCAGGCGATCGGGATTCTCGAGAATCTCGATCAGGCCGCGGATGACCGCCAGCAGTTCCCTGTACTCCTCGGTGAGCTTGTCCTGCTCCAGGCCCGTCAGGCGGTGCAGGCGCATTTCCAGGATTTCCTTGGCCTGGATCTCGGTCAGCTGATAACCGTCCGCCAGCAACCCCACGCCCGCCGGCAGGTCTTCCGGACGCGACGCATCGCTGCCGGCGGCGGCGAGCAGGCTGGCGACCAGACCGGCGTTCCAGCGGCGCGCCAGCAGGCGTTCGCGCGCCTCGTTCGGATTGGCCGAGGTCTTGATCAGCTCGATCATCTCGTCGATGTTCGCGAGCGCGACCGTCAGGCCTTCCAGGATGTGGGCGCGGGCACGGGCCTTGCGCAGTTCGAAGATGGTGCGCCGGGTCACCACCTCGCGGCGGTGGCGGACGAAGGCTTCGAGAATCTGCTTGAGATTGAGCAACTGCGGGCGGCCGTCGACCAGCGCCACCATGTTGATCCCGAACACCGACTCCATCGGCGTCTGCGCGTACAGATTGTTGAGCACGACCTCGGCCGACTCGCCGCGCTTGACCTCGATGTAGATGCGCATGCCGTCCTTGTCGGACTCGTCGCGCAGCTCGCTGATGCCTTCGAGCTTCTTTTCCTTCACCAGCTCGGCGATCTTCTCGATCAACCGCGCCTTGTTCACCTGGTAGGGGATCTCGGTGACGACGATGGCCTCGCGACCGTTGTCGGCGACTTCGATCTCGGCGCGGGCACGCATGCGGACACGGCCACGGCCGGTGCGGTAGGCGACATGGATGCCACCGACGCCGTTGATGATGCCGGCGGTCGGGAAATCCGGGCCCGGGATGTACTGCATCAGGCCGTCGATATCGATCTCGGGATCATCGAGCAGCGCCACCGTGGCGTCGATGACCTCGGACAGGTTGTGCGGCGGAATATTGGTCGCCATGCCGACCGCGATGCCGGCGGAACCGTTCACGAGCAGATTCGGGAAGCGCGACGGCATCACCGTCGGTTCCTGTTCCTTCTCGTCGTAGTTGGGCTGGAAAT
>JAYRTK010000409.1:0-2589 GCA_041919595.1 Lysobacteraceae bacterium | reverse complement strand
TGCAGCGGATCGTGTCGACCTTCCCGCACTCGCGTCTCGCCTGCATCACGGTCATGCGCACCGCGCGGATCGGCCTCGACAGCAATCTCGATGCCGAAGGCAGCAACCGCCACGTCAAGCGCCTGATCGCCCTGCGCGACTGGATCCGCCCGCTCGGCCTCGACGAGCACCGCATCACCGTGCACGTGCTCGAACACAGCGATCCCGCGCATGCCCTGCTCGACTACGCCCGCGACAACGGCGTCGATCATCTCGTCATGGGCGCCCGCGGCGTCACCGGCGTCCGCCGCATTCTCGGCAGCGTATCCGCCCGCGTCGTCGCCGAAGCGCCCTGCACCGTCACCGTCGTTCGCGCGCCGGCGACGCATGCCGGCGAACCGGAAGACGCGTCGCCCGTGTAGGGCGGCGCGCGCAACACCGCGCCTGCGCTCCCGATTCGCTCAGGCCGACTTCAACCGGCCCAGCGCGTAGGCGCGGTACGAGGCGACCGGCTCGAAGCCCACCGATTCCATGTCGCCCAGGCCGTCGGCGTACTGGCCCGGGAGATCGGTGTAGTCGGCCGGAATCTCGGCACACACCGCACCGTTCGCACCGTCGAAGGTGCCGTCATGGAACCAGGGTGTGGCGATACCCGAAAGCGGTTTGCCGAGGAATGCGTTCTCGACGCCGCTGTAGGCGCGCACGATCGGAATGTCGACCATTTCGTATTCGGGTCGGTGATGGCGTTGACCGCGGCCAGCACGTCCTTCAGATAGGCCCGCACCACGGGGGAGACCGGCATTCCGTTGCGCATGGGTTCGTTCCTTGACGATGGTGGAGCCGATCATCGCACCGTCACGATGGTGGAGGAAGCCGAATCACACGCTGCAGCCGGCCGGCCAGAAAGGCGCGGCATCAACCATGACGACACGCCGATGTTCCGGCGCCGCCGTCACATGAGCCACGAGAAATCGGAGCGCACGACCTTGTCGTCCACGAAAAGCGAGGCCTGTTCGCCGTTCACCACGAGGCGGAACGCCGGCACACGACGATCGAGCCGTCGTAGCGGAGCACCCGTCGTTTTCCGAACCGATACGCCTCAACCCGGACACCGTCCGTAATCTCAATGTCCCGGTCCTCGCCGGAAACTTCGACATGGACGCTGAAGGCGAGCGCATGGCTCGCATGCGCAGGCGATGCCATCGGCAACGACAACAACAAGACCGGAAGCAATCGCTTCATGACAGGGAAAACACACCCGACCGCATGGGCGTCATGCCTCCACCGACCTCCGCCGCCGCATCCACCGCCACACCCGCCGCAGCAGCCAGATCGCGAGGGTCAGCACGAACAGGACCGGAATCAACGCCGAGACGACGCGGATCACGCCGCCGGCGCTCGCCGCCATGACGTTGCCGGAGTCGCGGAAGGCGGCGGCGATCTCGCTGCGCTGTTCTTCGCGGGCGAAGGGCGAGAATTCGAGCGTGAGCAGTTGGGTTTCGATCCGTCGCCGGTGGGTGGCGCCATCGCGTTCGGCGGCTTCGAGTTCGGCTTCCACCTTCGACAGCTGTTCGGACAGCGCGATCACGTCCGCGACCTTGAGGTCGCTGCGCCCCTGGAATTCGAGCAGGCGCGCATGCTGTTTGCGCAGGCGATCCTGAAGGAGCGTGTTGTCGCGCACCGCGACCGCCAGATCCTCGGCCCGGGTGCTGCGATCGCCGAACTCGCCGCCCTTGCCCGCCGACGCGATCAGCGGTTCGATCGCTTTCGGCTCGGCGCGCACGGTGAGAGATCCCTGCGCGTAACGCCCGCCGCTCTGGCTCACGTGCAGCACGAGACAGGCGCCGAACTTCGAGGTCTCGCAGTCCTTGCGCAGCGCCTGCACCTGCGCCGGAATGCGTTCCGCATCGAGCCGGATTTCGACTTCATGTTCGTAGGCGAGCATGGCCGGCTCGGCGACCAGCCCCTCCTTGCCGGGTTTGGGGACCACATGCCTCGTGTCATTGGCTTCCGGCAGACCGGCCATCATTTCGTTGGCCAGGTGATCGACGCCCATTTGACGCAGGGCCGCCGCATTGCCGTCGCCGGACGAGGCCGCATCCGCTGCTGCCTCCGCGGCATCCGCGGCGGCCTGCGCAGCATCGCCCGCGAACGCGACCTCCTCGTCGTAAGCCTTCTCGGCACTGCAGCCTGCAATGCACGCGAAGACCGCGATGAAAAGCACATGCATGATCGGACGCATCATCGAACGCATGACGATCTCTCCTTCGACGTTGCGGTCACGCTAGCGCACCGACCTGTGCGGCGCAAGCGCGGCTTGGGTACGACCCCCTGCTGTTCTTCGACTCGCGGCACTCGCCCATGCGCGACGCGGGCACCCCCAAAAAAACAGGCCGCCCGAAGGCGGCCTGTCGATACAGCGATGGCACTGCGGCGTCCGGTCAGAATTCCTGACTGAACTTGATGCCGAAGGTGCGCGGCTGACTCGCCACCGAATACACCTGCGCGGCGCAGACCTGCTCCGGGCACTGCACGTTGCGGCTGTACTGCGCGTTCTCGTCGAACAGGTTCTTGATGTAGAAGTCCACCGACCAGTTGTCCTTGCGCACG
>JAYRTK010000408.1:0-2595 GCA_041919595.1 Lysobacteraceae bacterium | reverse complement strand
GTGATGGCGGCGCCCGGTGCGCTGTCGGCGGCGAATTCGCCGAACCGGGCGTGCAGATCCTTGCGCAGGCTCTGGCGCGCGCGCGACAGCCGCTTGCGCACCGCGGCGTCGGACAGGCCCAGCAGCAATGCCACCTGCCGCGAACTCTGGCCCTCGCGATAGAACAGCAGCAGCGCCTCGCGGCTCTCTTCGGGCAGCGCGGAAATCAGTTCCACCGCGGCGCGCTCGCGCTCGTCCGCCTCGTGCTGCTGCATCGGGGTGGGCGAAGGGTCGGCGGCCAGTGCGATCGCGATTTCCGCGCCTTCGCCATCGAGCGGGCGATGCCGGTTCGCGCGCAGATGATCGCGGGCGAGATTGCGCGCGATCTGGCGCAGCCAGGGCAGGAAGCTCGACGGATTCTGCAGGCGGCGGAGGTGCTGCCAGGCGCAGAGGAAGGCGTCCTGGGCGATGTCTTCGCTCGCGCCCACATCGCGGGTGATCGCCAGCGCGATCGCGGTGATCGTGTTCTGGCAGGCGGCGACGATGCGGCCGTAGGCGTCGCGGTCGCCGGCGCGCGCGGCCGGAAGTTCGACGGCGATCAACGCGTCGACCGAACGATCCTCGGCAGCGGTCGCGGCGGTCATCCGGCGACGCGACCGAGCAGCATCCCGATCGTGGCCCCGATCGCCTCCGGGCCCTGGTGCAGGCCGAGATGGAACACCGCCATCGAGACGATGTAGATGATGCCCGACACCACGATCGCGGTCGGTCCGTAGCTGAGATCGTAGGCGCGATAGCGCCCGCGGGCGCCGACCGGATCGCGGGCCCGGTCGCGGGCGATCAGCGGCAGCAGCGCGCGGCGGATCTCCAGCAGCGTCCACAGCGAGACCGCTTCGGTGAACACGGTCGCGGCCATGGTCAGCGCGAAACTGGACATCCACATCGCGACGACGAAGGCCGCGGTCATCAGGATCAGGGTCGCGTAGAGATAGACCCGGTACCGGCCCAGGATCCGGTCGCGTTCCTCGAGCGTGTCGGCGTAGACCAGCAGATGCCGGCGGGTGAGGTGCGCCGCGACCGCGCCACCGGCGACGGCGCCGCCGATCACGCCGCCCAGACCGAGCATGCCGACCAGGCCCTTGCCGGCCAGCCCGCCACCGACGGTCGCGCCGCCCACGACGGTGGCCGCGGCGGCAGCCGCCGGTTTGGTGGCCAGACCGAGCCCGGTGATGACCGCCGCGGTGAAGGCCGCCGACGGTGCCGATCCGCGGGCGAATTCGCCGAAGCGGCGGATGAGATCGTCGCGGACCTGCTGGCGTGCGCGGGACAGGCGTTTGCGGACCGCGGCGTCGGTCAGGCCGAGCAGGGCCGCCACCTGCTGCGAACTCTGGCCCTCGCGATAGAACAGCAGCAGGGTTTCGCGGCTGTCCTCGGGGAGGGCGGCGATGAGTTCGGCGGCGGTCGCTTCGTGTTCGTCCTCCAGCAACCGCTGCATCGGTTGCGGGCCGGGATCGGCGGCCATCGCCATCGCCAGTTCCGCGTTGGGGCCGTCGAGCGGGTGTTCGCGATGCCTGCGCAGATGATCGCGGGCGAGATTGCGCGCGATCTGGCGCAGCCAGGGCAGGAAACTGTCGGGGTTGTGCAGGCGTTCGAGGTGCTGCCAGGCGTTGATGAACGCTTCCTGGGCGATGTCCTCGCTGGCGGCGACGTCGCGGGTGATCGCCAGCGCCACCGCGGTCACGGTGTTCTGGCAGGCGGCCACGATCCGGCCGTAGGCGGCGTGGTCGCCGCCGCGGGCGGCCGGGAGTTCCTGCAGGATCAGGGCGTCGATGGAGAGGGCGACGTTCATGGACCGATGCCGGTGTCCGGAGCCCGGGTGTCGCGGGCGATCAGCAGCAGCGCGGCGGCGCAGACCTTGAAGATGGCCGAATCGAGCCCGCCGAGCGGAAGCAGGGCGAGGAGCCCGAAAGCGAACCCCCGCAGATGAACGGGGCTGGGGCGGCGGAAGGAAACGGTGGTCACGGCGGCGCTCGGGAGGTGCAATCGGATCGATTACGGAGACAGGACGCATCGGGAGCGGCAATTGTGACCTGCGGCGTGTCAACCGTTGTGCCTCACCGGCGTTGATCTGGACATGCAGGCTGCCGGACAGCCGCGAACCCCGACCCACAGCCCCGAGGACACCGACATGACGGTCCCCATGAAGCCCATCGCATTGCTCGCATTCGGTCTGGCCATCGCCGGCACCGCGGCCATCACCTTCGCCCAGAACCCGCCGCAGGGCGGCCAGCCCGGCGCCCGCCACGCCAAGATCGACGCCAACGGCGACGGTGTCATCGATCGCAGCGAAGCGGCCAAGGCGCCCCGTCTGGCCGAGAACTTCGACAAGCTCGATGCCAACAAGGACGGCAGGCTCAGCGCCGACGAGCGCCCGCAGCGCGGTGGCCGTCATGGCGGGAAAGGTGGTCGCAACGGTGGAATGGCCAAGCTCGACGCCAACGGCGACGGTGTCATCGATCGCAGCGAAGCGGCCAAGGCGCCCCGTCTGGCCGAGAACTTCGACAAGCTCGATGCCAACAAGGACGGCAGGCTCAGCGCCGACGAGCGCCCGCAGCG
>JAYRTK010000407.1:0-2602 GCA_041919595.1 Lysobacteraceae bacterium | reverse complement strand
GACAGCGCGCTGCAGTCGGCGGTCGGTCTGATGGAAGACGATGCCGGGCAGGCACGCCTGCCGTTCGCGCTCGAACGCCTGCGCGTGGTGTCGCCGTGCGTGCGCGAGATGCTGGTCTGGGTGCGTTACGCCGTCGGCAGTCGTCCGCAGGATGCGGTGGTCAAGCTCGACCTCGATTTGTGCGATCCGCAGGGCAACGTCTGCGTGCAGATGCGCGGATTTTCATGGCGTGCGCTCGGACGCGAGCTGGCCGCACCGGCGATCCGCGATGATCGCGACGATGCGGGCACCCTGCTGGCGGTGCCTGCCTGGGAGCCGGTGGTCGCGGACTCCACGGCGCCGGCTGCGGTCTACGCGCAGCGCCACGTGTTGCTGTGCGAATTGCCGAAGGCCGACCCGCGCCGGTTGTCGACGGCGCTGGGGGGCGACGTCTGCGTCGCGCTGCCGTCCGCCTCCGCCACGTCGACGGCGGAACGCTTCCGCGCGCATGCGCTGGCCTGTTTCGAGCGGATCAGGACCTTGCTGGAACAGCGTCCGGAAGGTCGCGTCCTGTTCCGGATCGTGGTGCAGGACGACGGCGAGCCGTCGCTGTTCGCCGGTCTGTCCGGGCTGCTGAAGACCGCGGCGCTGGAGAATCCGTCGTTCGTCGGACAACTGGTCCGGGTGCCGGCGCAGATCGCGACGAAGCCGTTGGCTGGCGTTCTGCAGCAGGCGGCGCTGCTGGCGCACGAGCCGGTGCTGCGCAGCCGTGGCGATCGGCTTGAAGCATCGCGCTGGCGCGAAGTGTCCGCGGACGCGGAAGCGCCGCCGACCTACGTGGACGGTGGCGTGTATCTGATCACCGGCGGACTCGGCGCGCTCGGGCTGCTGTTCGCGCGCGACATCCTGGATCGCGCACGCGGTGCGCGGGTGGTGCTCGCCGGACGTTCGGTGCTGAGCGAGGAGCGGCGTTCGCTGCTCGACGTTCTGGCCGGCGAGGAAGGTCGCGCCGAGTATCGGCAGGTGGATCTGGAAGATGCCGCCGATGTCGCGCGTCTGATCGGCGCCATCCTTGCCGCGCACGGCCGTCTCGACGGTCTGCTGCACAGCGCGGGCATGATCGCCGACAACTTCATCCTCAGGAAGCGTCCGGAGGAATTCGCCCGCGTGCTCGGCCCGAAGGTGCTCGGCACCGCGCATCTGGATGCGGCCACGCGTGATCTGTCGCTGGATTTCTTCGCGCTGTTCTCATCGATGGCCGGGCCGCTGGGCAATCCCGGTCAAGCCGACTATGCGACCGCGAACGCTTTCCTCGACGCGTTCGCGGAACACCGCAACGCGCAGGTCGCTGCCGGTGAACGCCGCGGGCGCACGGTGGCGATCGACTGGCCGCTGTGGCAGTCGGGCGGCATGGCGATCGAGCGCGTCGCGCAGGAACTGCTGCAGACCACCACCGGCATGCGTCCGATGCGCAGCGAGACCGGGCTGCGCGCGTTCCGGCGCATCCTGACGCTGGATGCGGCGAGCGCGATGGTGATCGAGGGCGATGTGGCGCGAATGCGCCGCACGCTGCTCGGTGCGCCGGTGCCGACGGTCGTCGGCGCCCCCCCGGCCATGACCGCGTCCGCGGTCGGCGACGATGCCGGCGCGCAGGAACGTCTGCTCGAACGTGCACGGGACTACCTGCGCGAAGAGTTCTCCGGGATCCTCAAGCTGGCGGCGCACAGGATCGATCCCGACGCGGCGCTGGAGCAGTACGGCATCGATTCGGTGCTGGCGATGCGGTTGACCAACCAACTGGAGCGCACCTTCGGTTCGCTGTCGAAGACGCTGTTCTTCGAGTACCAGACGATCGCCGCGCTCGCCGCGCATCTGGTCAAGGCGCATCCGGACGCGCTGCGGCGCAGGCTCGGCCTCGACGGCGACCACGGCGAGGCGCCGCGGACGAGCGCGACGCCCGTGCCGGCGGAGTCGATGCGGCCCATGCCCGCGCGCGGACGCTTCGCCGCCGGGCGCGCGCCGACGCTGCGCGAGGTCGCGATCGTCGGTCTCGCCGGCCGCTACCCGCAGGCCGAGAACGTCGACGAGTTCTGGCGCAATCTGCGGCTGGGACGCGACTGCATCACCGAAGTGCCGGCGGATCGCTGGGATCATGCGCACTACTTCGATCCCGACCCGAACAAGCCGGGCAAGACCTACAGCAAGTGGGGCGGTTTCCTCGACGGCATCGATCAGTTCGACCCGCTGTTCTTCAACATCTCGCCGAAGGAAGCGGAGCTGACCGATCCGCAGGAACGCTTGTTCCTCGAAACCGTCTGGGAGGCGATCGAGGATGCGGGCTACCGCCGCGACGGCATCGCCTCGCGACGGGTCGGCGTGTTCGTCGGCGTGATGTGGGGGCAGTACGAACTGTACGGCGCCGAATCGGTGATGCGCGGCAATACCGCGATACCGACCTCGTCGCACGCATCGATCGCGAACCGCATTTCCTACTATTTCGACTTCCGCGGCCCGAGCCTGGCGATCGACACGATGTGCTCGTCGTCGCTGACCGCGATCCATCTGGCCTGCGAGGAACTGCGTCGCGGCGAGATCGAGGCCGCCATCGCCGGTGGCGTCAACC
>JAYRTK010000406.1:0-2631 GCA_041919595.1 Lysobacteraceae bacterium | reverse complement strand
GCGGAAGGTCGGTCCGGAGGCGTCGACCACGAACGCGAGGTACTCCGGTTGTTCCTTGAGATGTCCGCGCAGCATGTTGACCACGCCGAACAGCGCGCCGGTCGGTTCGCCCTGGGCGTTGCTCAGCGGCGGCAGCGCGTGGAATGCGCGGAAGAGATAGGAGGAACCGTCGATCAGGAGAAGTCGTTTCATTCGCGGATTCTACTCCCCGTCCGCCGCCGCAGAAGCGCCGTCGCCGGCACGTTCCGACGGTGTGGATCGACGTATGATGAAGCCTCCCCCGGCTGCCGGAGATCGCCATGCGCCCTGTCTGTCTGTTCGCGCTTCCCGCGCTGCTGTTCCTCGGCGGCTGCGCCACCACCGGCGGCGATCCCCTCGCCGGCCTCCCGCCCGATGCGACCGCCGCGACCCGGACGATGGACAACGGCGATGTCGTCACCGAATACCGCGTCTCCGGCCAACTGCGGGTGGTCAAGGTGCAGCCGAAGCGCGGCCCTGCCTACTACCTCCAGGACCGCAACGGCGACGGCCGCATCGACGAAGACAAGAACGTCTCGCCCGTGTATTTCAAGTTGTTCGAATGGTGAGCCCCATGCGCATGCGTCGTTTGCCGTGGTGGTTGTGCGCCATGTTCTGGTGTGCGCCCGCGTTCGCCTGCATCAATGCGATCGGCACGGATCGCGAGGGCCGCCGGTTCGAGCCGATGGGCTACACCGGCGACGACCTCGTCACGTCGCTGAGTCCACCGGAGGATCGTGCGACCCGGGCATATCGCGCCGAACGCGAGCGCGAAACCATCGCCGCCGCGCGCAAGGCCCCCGATCTGCGGACCCTCACCGATCTGGGCATCGTGTTGATCCGTCGTGGCCGTCATGCCGATGCCGTACGCCTGTTCGTCGAGATCGAACGTCTGTATCCCGGCCGATACCAGACGGCGGCCAACCTCGGCACGGCGCTGGAGCTGTTGGGGCACGACGCGACCGCGCTGCGCTGGATCCGGATCGGCATGCGTCGCAATCGCGATGCCCACGAAGGGACCGAATGGCTGCATGCACGGATCCTGGAAGCCAAGCTCGCGTTGCAGCGCGACCCGTCCCATCTCGCGGCGCGATCGGTGGCCGGGATCGCGTTCGCGCCGGTCGCGCTGCCGGATCTGCCGACGGTGTATCCCCCCGGCAACGATGGTCGTCCGGTGGCGCCGGACCAGCTGAATCTGGCTTTCACCTACCAGCTCGCGGAGCGGCTGGATTTCGTGAAACCCGAAGATCCGATCGTCGCCAATCTGGTCGAGGATTGGGCGACCCTGCATCTGGCCGGCGGTTCGGCCGAGAGTGCGGACGCGCTTTATCGGTTGGCGCTGCGTTATGGCGCCGCCCCGACCCCGCTGCTGCGCCAGCGTCAGGCGAAGGCGCGCGGAATTCTTGCGGCCGATCGCGGTACGGGCGATGGCCATTGTCCGATCTGCCAGCACCTGGAGCCAGCGCCACCGCCACCGCAGCGATAGCGGGGCGAGCGCTCACGCCACCCGCGCGCAGACCCACGCATCCACCCGCGTCACGCCCGCGCGCAGCAGCGCGTCGGCGGCGGCGTGCAGGGTGGCGCCGGTGGTCATCACGTCGTCGACCAGCGCCACGTGCGCGGGCAGGGCGATCCCGGGGCGCACCGCGAAGGCACCGCGCAGGTTGCGGCGGCGGGCGGGGGCATCGAGGCGCGACTGCGGCGCGGTCTCGCGCACCCGGGCCAGCAGGTCGTCGCGCAAGGGCAGGCCCAGACTGCGGGCCAGGGGGGCGGCCAATTCAAGCGTTTGATCGAATCCGCGGGCCCGCAGCCGGGTCCGGTGCAGGGGCAGCGGCACGATCGCCTGCGGCCGCGGCGCGGCGGCCAGGGCCTCGGCCATGAGGGCCGCGCAGCGCCGGCCGGCGGCCAGGTCCTGGTGGAACTTCAGTCGCGGCAGCAGGCGGTCCAGGGGGCGTTCGTAGCGGAAGACGGGCCGGGTCTCGGTCAGCGGCGGCGGGCGCCGCAGGCAGTGCCCGCAGGCCGGCGCCGGTACCGGCAGGGGCAGTCCGCAACGTCGGCAGGCGCTGTGGTTCCACGGAAGGTCGCGCAGGCAGGCGGGGCAGAGGCCTGCGTCGGCGCCGGCCGGCTCGCGGCAGACCAGGCAATGCGCCGGCCACAGCCGCCCGGACAGGGCGGCGAGCCGCCGCAGCAGGGGCGGAAGATCGAGGTTGACAGGGATGGGCATGCTTTCCAGACTGCCCGTCCCGCTCTGTCGCGTCTGTCAGGAAACCCCGATGTCCGTCGTCAGTCCTTCCGGCACCCTGCGTCATGACTGGAGCCGTGCCGAGGTGGAAGCGCTGTTCGCGCTGTCCTTTCCGGTATTGCTGCAGCGGGCCGGCGAGACCCACCGCGCGCATTTCGACCCGACCGAGGTCCAGGTCAGCACCCTGCTGTCGGTGAAGACCGGCGGCTGTCCCGAGGATTGCGCCTACTGTCCGCAGGCGCAGCGCTACGACACCGGGGTCGAGGTGACGAAGCTGATGGACACCACCGTGGTGGTGGAGAAGGCCCGTCAGGCCAAGGCCGCCGGCGCCTCGCGCTTCTGCATGGGCGCCGCGTGGCGTTCGCCGAAGG
>JAYRTK010000405.1:0-2644 GCA_041919595.1 Lysobacteraceae bacterium | reverse complement strand
TAGCACACCTTCTCGCGCGCGAGCGGGTATTCGTTCTCGGCGATCGGCAGCACGCCGTAGGGCACCGGGGTCTCGGCACCGGTGCAGACCGCGAACACCCCCTCCAGCGCCTCGGCCGCCGCGGTGTCGATGGACAGGATGCGGGCGTGGGCGTGCGGCGAGCGCAGGATGCGTCCGACCAAGGCGCCGGGGGCGGCGATGTCCGCCGTGTATTTGGCCTTGCCGGTGACCTTCTCCACCCCGTCGACCAAGGGCGTGCGGGCGCCGACCGTGCCATTCCTGGGGAGCCTCGGGTTCATTTCGCCTCCTCCGCGCACAGCCGGGCCGCCGCCGCGGCCTCCACGGACTCGATGATCTTCACGTACCCGGTGCAGCGGCACAGATTGCCGGCCAGCGCCGTCTTGATCTCCTCGCGCGAGGGATCGGGGTTCTTGCGCAGCAAGGCTTCGGACGCCATCAGCATGCCCGGCGTGCAGAAGCCGCACTGGGTACCCAGTTTCTCGTGGAATGCGGCCTGCAGTTTCGAGAGCGTGCCGTGGGTCGACAGCGACTCGACGGTCTCGACCTTCCGGCCGGCGACCTGGTGGGCCAGGGTGGAACAGGCGAGGCGGGGGCGATCGTCCACCAGGACGGTGCAGGCGCCGCATTCGCCGCCATCGCAGCCCTGCTTGGTCCCGGTGAGGCCGACCGCTTCGCGCAGGTAATCCAGCAGCAGCATGTTGTCGGGGACGAGGTCCTCACGGAGACGCCCGTTGAGGGTCAGGCGAAGGATGTTCTTCAAGATTCGGCTCCTATTCCCGCGCGAGCGGTCGGGGTTTCACTGTCTGGTCGGTAAAGTCGGGTCAGCAGCGCGATCAGCGTGGCGCGCTCGGTGTCGTCGAGGCGCGCCGAGAAGACCCGGTCCTGGCGTATCACGGCGTCCTGGATACGCCGTAGCGCCCGCGCGCCGGTCGCCGTCATGTGCAGCCGGTACCGCCTGCGATCGGTCGGAGAGGCGTCACGGACGATCAAGCCTTTCCCCTCCAGCCGATCGACGACCTTGACGATCGAGGAGCGGTCGACATCCATCGCGACCGCCAGTGCGCTTTGGCTCAGCCCGGGGTTGTTGTCGATCGCCTGGAGCATGCCGTAGAGGCCGGGTGTGATCCCTTCCACCGCACCGACGGCATGGGCGAAGTGCTTGAACGCGGCAAGCTGCGCGCAGCGCAGGTGGAAGCCGAGTTCGTCGGCCATGGGACCATGGGAAACCACTGCCGGCTTGCCTGGGTTCGGATCATCCGGGGGCATGCTATTGGCGCCTCAAATTGTTTGTGTTCCAATTGTTGCTCCAACAAACTTTTTCTGCAACTGGATTGTTTGCCGATTCGCCAGGACCGCCCTTGCCTCCTCCACACCCGGGAGCCCTCGATGACCGAAATCCCGATGACAGCCGCAGGCCCTCTTCCGCCCCTGCCCGATACCGAATGTCCAGTGCGCGAGGCCTTCGGGCTGGACAGCGACATGAGGGTGCCGGCCTTCAGCCGGGGCAGCGAGCATGTGCCGCCACGCGACGACACCTACCGCTTCGATCCCGATACGACGTTGGCCATCCTGGCGGGCTTCGCCTTCAACCGGCGGGTGATGATCCAGGGCTATCACGGCACCGGAAAATCGACCCACATCGAGCAGGTCGCCGCACGCCTGAACTGGCCGTGCGTGCGCATCAACCTCGACAGCCACGTCAGCCGCATCGACCTGATCGGCAAGGACGCCATCGTGCTGCGCGACGGCAAGCAGGTGACCGAGTTCCGCGAGGGCATCCTGCCCTGGGCCCTGCAACATGCCTGCGCACTGGTCTTCGACGAATACGACGCCGGCCGGCCCGACGTGATGTTCGTGATCCAGCGCGTACTGGAGGTCGAGGGCAGGCTCACGCTGCTCGATCAGTCGCGGGTGATCCATCCGCATCCGGCGTTTCGCCTGTTCGCCACCGCCAACACCATCGGCCTGGGCGACACCACCGGGCTCTATCACGGCACCCAACAGATCAACCAGGCCCAGATGGACCGCTGGAACATCGTCGCGACCCTGAACTACCTCGACCACGATGCCGAGGTGGAGATCGTCGTCGCCAAGATGCCCGCATACGACACGAAAGCCGGACGCGCCCGCGTCGGCGCCATGGTGATGCTGGCCGGACTGACCCGCAGCGGCTTCATCGACGGCGACCTGTCGACGGTCATGTCGCCGCGCACGGTGCTGACCTGGGCCGAGAACGCGCTGATCTTCGCGGACCTTCGCTTCGCATTCCGGGTCAGCTTCCTGAACCGGTGCGACGAGATCGAGCGCGCGGTGGTGGCCGAGTACTACCAGCGCTGTTTCGGCGAGGAGCTGATCGATCCGCGCGCCGCCGCGGGCTGATCGCAGCCTCATGACAAGCAAACGCCCCCGCTCCCGGCCCCTGCGCGGAGTCGCGAACACGGCCGTCTTTCTGCGGGCGGTCGACAGCACCCTGCGTGCGATCGCCGGGTGCGCCGGCGGCGCGTCCGCCCCGTCCGGCGTCGAAGGCATCGAAACCGCTGCACTGCCGCCCGCCCTGACGACGGCGGAGATCGTCCGCCTGCGCGGCGAGGCCGACGCGCTGGCCCTGCGCCTGCGCCATCAC
>JAYRTK010000404.1:0-2647 GCA_041919595.1 Lysobacteraceae bacterium | reverse complement strand
CGTCACCCTTCGTGTAGCTGCCGAGGTAGACGTTGGCTTCGGCGCCGTCGAAGTTCTTGCGGGTGATGACGTTGATCACGCCCGCGATGGCGTCGGAACCGTAGATCGCCGAAGCGCCATCCTTCAGGACTTCGATGCGCTCGACGACCGAGATCGGAATGGTGTTGAGGTCGACCAGGGCGCTGTTGGTGACGCCCGAGGTGACCCAGCGACGGCCGTTGACCAGCACCAGGGTGCGGGTTTCGCCGAGGCCGCGCAGCGAGATGTTCTGGGTGCCGTCGCTGCCGTTGGTGCTGGTGGTGACGTTGCGCAGGGCACCGCCGTCACTGGCGCTGATGTTGAACAGGATGTCGCCGACCGAGGTCAGGCCGGTGGCATCGATCGTCGCACGGTCGATGGTCAGCACCGGCGAGGTGCCTTCCACTTCCGAGCTGCGCGGAATGCGCGAACCGGTGACGACGACGGTGTCGAGTTCGTCGGATTCGCTGTCCTGGGCGAAGGCGACGCCCGTGCCCGCGAGGGCGGTGGTGCCCACGAGCGCGAAGGAAATCGCGTCGCGGAGCTTGTTGGTCTTCAAAGTCATCTCTCTCTCCAAGCGAGTCTTGGGGTTTCCCATGGGAACCTGCCGGAAGGCGACA
Organism: Lysobacteraceae bacterium; assembly: GCA_041919595.1. Lineage (GTDB taxonomy): Bacteria > Pseudomonadota > Gammaproteobacteria > Xanthomonadales > Xanthomonadaceae > Lysobacter_I. The sequence continues at coordinate 2,009 of JAYRTK010000404.1, read as the reverse complement.
AGAAAGCCGCCAAAACGGGTCAGGCCGGGGCCGATAGTAGCCCCACTCGGAGAAAAATTAAAGTGTCGTTAACACTCGGCGCGCCAGCCCTTGAAATCGGCCTGTTGACGCGAATCCGGGGGCTTCCGGATGGGTCCGGAGCCGGCGGCCAGGGCCGCGCCCGGGGACTTCAGAGGTCCTGTTCGTAGCGGACGTAGGGGACCGCGCCTTCGCCTTCGCCCTCGGCGGAGGCCGGTGCGAAGGGGTTCTTGCCGCGGGTGACCAGATTGTCGGCGCCGACCGTCAGCTGTCCGCTCCACGGGGTGCGCCAGCTCAGGCCGAGGCCGAGGCTGCCCCAGCGGTCGCGCCCGGGCGTATCGACGACCTCGCCGATGACATTCACGCCGAAACTGCCGACGCCGCCGCCGAGATTGAGCTGTCGGCTGGTCCAGCGATTGCTGAAACCGGGAATTTCGGCCGGCGATTGCAGGCGGGCCTTGGCCACCGTGCCGGCGATCGAGACGTAGCCTTCGCGGGGCAGCGCCTTCTGGCTGAAGATGGTGATGTCGTTGAGGTCGATGCGACCGTTGCTGCTGGCGCCCGGCGCCAGCCAGGCCGGAACCGGGCTGCGGGTGCTGCCGGCGCCGATGCCGATCTGGGTGCCGTTGCGCTGGAAGATCGCGGCGGTGCCGTTGCGGCGGGCCGGAATCGAGGCGAGCACGCAGTTGTCGGCGAGGTTGGTCAGCGCGCTGGACAGTCCCTGCTTGCGATCGCACAGCAGGCCGAGCGAATCGCCGGCATTCAGACCGAAGGTGGTGTCGAGGTGGCGGACGCCGAAGCGGGCGAGGGTGCGCGATTTCGCGACGTCCGCGGGTTCGAGCACGACGATGGCTTCGACCGCGCCGCTGGACTTGTTCCACACCGGAAGTTCGACCCGGTCTCCGCCCGTCTGCGACTGCGCAAATGCGGGCGCCGCCCCGAGGGCGATGGACAGCAGCAGCGGTAGCGGGAGGAAGGAGGTGCGCATGGTGCGATTCAGACCACGGTCGTGCGGTCGAGTTCCATTACGGGTCCATTGGAATGACAGGCTATCAGATTTATGGTTCTTTAACAATCGACCGGGGTCCGAAAAGAACTGTGACGAGCCCGTCAGCTGGCGTCATTGCAGCCCTTGCGGAGCCTCCCAGTGGGCCGGTCCCGGGGCGAACAGGGCGCCGATCTCCGCCTCCGAATAGTGATAGGTCTCGCCGCAGAACTCGCAGCGGATCTCGGCTCTGCCGGCGTTGTCTTCCGCGGCGGCCCGGGCTTCGACTTCGCCCAGCGATTCCAGCATCGCCGATACCCGTTCCCGCGAACAGGAGCAGGCGAAGCGCAGGGGGCGTTCGCCGAGCAGGCGCACGCCGTCCTCGTGGAACAGCCGATGCAGCAGGTCTTCGGCCGGGAGTTCCAGCAATTCGGTCGCGGTGAGCGTGTCGAACAGCGCGCTGGCGCGGTCCCAGCCGTCGGGATCGCCCGCATCGGCGGGCAGCTTCTGCAGCATCAGCCCGCAGGTCCGCTCGGCGTCCGCGGCCAGCAGCAGCCGGGTGGGCAACTGCTCGGACTGGCGGAAATAGCCCTCGAAGGCCTCGGACAGACGATCGGCCTCCAGGCTGACCAGCCCCTGGTAGCGGGCGGGGTCCTGGCCGCGGGCGCCCGGGTTCTCGATGGTGATCGCGAGCAGGGCGCCTTCGCCGAGCGCGCGCAGCGCATGCGCGTCCGGGGCTTCGCCCTCGGCGAGCGTGGCGATGCCGCGCAGCGTGCCGGCGCCGGTGCATTCGGCGAACAGCGTGCGCAGGGCGCCCGAGCCGCGGAGTTGCACCGACAGGCGGCCGTCGACCTTGATGTGCCCGGTGAACAGCGCCGCGGCCGCGACGGCTTCGCCCAGCAGTTCGGCGGTCTGCACCGGATAGTCGGCGCGGCTGCGGATCTGTCGCCAGGTCTCGTCCAGGCGGACGTGCACGCCGCGGACGCCGGCCTGTTCCAGCAGAAAA
>JAYRTK010000403.1:0-2684 GCA_041919595.1 Lysobacteraceae bacterium | reverse complement strand
GTCCGGGGTCACGCCGTAGCGCGCCTGCGCGCCGCCCAGCGCCACCCGGAAACCGGTCATCACTTCGTCGAAGATCAGCAGCGCGCCATGCTGCGTGCACAGCGCGCGCAGGTGTTGCAGGTAACCGTCGCGCGGCGGCAGGCAGTTGGCGTTGCCGACCACCGGTTCGATGATCAGCGCGGCGATGTCGCCGCCACAGTCCTCGAACAGGCGGGTGGCGGCATCGAAATCGTTGTACGCGATGGTCAGGGTCAGGTCGGCCAAGGCCTTGGGCACGCCTGGCGACGTCGGCACGCCGAACGTCAGCGCACCGCTGCCGGCCTTGACCAGGAAGCTGTCGCCGTGGCCGTGGTAGCAGCCTTCGAACTTCACGATCCGGTTGCGCCCGGTGGCGCCGCGCGCCAGCCGGATCGCCGACAGGGTGGCCTCGGTGCCGGAGTTGACCATGCGCACCATCTCGCAGCTGGGCACCAGGCGCGTGATGGTTTCGGCCATCGTCACCTCCAGCGGATTCGGCGTGCCGAACGACAGGCCGTCGCGGGCGGTCTCGATCACCGCGTCCAGCACCTTCGGATGGTTGTGGCCGACGATCATCGGCCCCCACGAGCCCACGTAGTCGATGTAGCGGTTGCCGTCCGCGTCGAACAGGTACGGGCCGTCCGCACGCTGGACGAAGAACGGTTCGCCGCCCACCGATTTGAACGCGCGCACCGGCGAGTTGACGCCGCCGGGCATCAGCGCCTGCGCGCGGGTGAAGAGGTCGTGCGAACGTTCGGAATTCATGTGTCGGGTTCGTCCTTGAAACAGGAGAGGTAGGCGCGCACCGCGGCCACCGGCTCGGGGGCGTCGTACACGCCGCTGATCACCGCGAGCAGGTCGGCACCGGCGGCAACCAGCGGCGGTGCATTGTCCGGGGTGATGCCGCCGATCGCCACCCGCGGCACGCCGAGGCCGGCGCTGTCGCGCAGCAAGCCGATCCCGGCACGGCGTGCGCCCGGCTTGGTCGGCGACGGGAAGAAGGCGCCGAACGCGATGTAGTCGGCGCCGGCGGCGACGGCGTCGCGCGCGCGCTGCAGGTCGTCGTAGCAGGAGGCGCCGATGATCGCGTCGGCGCCAAGCAATGCCCGCGCCGCGGCAATCGCGCCGTCCTGTTCGCCCAGGTGCACGCCATCGGCACCCAGTGCGCGCGCCAGCCGTGGGTCGTCGTTGACGATGAAGGCCACGCCCGCCTCTGCGCAGGCATCCCGCAATCGCGCACCGGCCCCGCGCAGCGCGACGGCATCCAGCACCTTGTTGCGCAGTTGCAGGCAGGAGGCGAATGGCAGCAGGGGCAGGGTGCGCGCGAGCAAGCGCCCGCCGTCGCGCTCGTCGGGCGTGATCAGGTACAAGCCGCGTTCGGGTCCGCGTCCGGGCATGTCGCTTCCACAGGGCGGCGCGGGGTGGGACAATCGCGCCAGTCCCCGCCATTATCGCCCCATGTCCGAGCCTGCCGCCGCCGATGCCCCCTACCGCACCTGGATGTGCGTGGTCTGCGGCTTCGTGTATGACGAGGCGCTGGGCTTGCCGGAGGACGGAATCGCGCCCGGCACCCGCTGGGACGATGTCCCGGATACATGGACCTGCCCGGACTGCGGCGTCGGCAAGGACGACTTCGAGCTGATGCGCGACTGAGCGCGCAGCTCACTTCGCCAGCGGGATGCCGGGGCCGAAGGTGAGTTCCGCGCCATCCTGCAGTTGCAGCCGCGCTGCTTCTCCGGCATTGAGCTCCAGCACGTAGCGCGCCGGCGCATTGCTCGGGTAGGACGGGCAGGCATCGCCCAGCGAGCATGGCGGAATGTCGCGCTGCTGCGACACCAGCCTGCGGCCGGTGTCGAAGTACAGGATGTCGAGCGGGATCTTGGTGTTCTTCATCCAGTACGCCTGCGGTACTTCGGCATCGTGGATGAACAGCATGCCGCGATCCTCCGGCAGGGCGTCGCGGAACATCAGCCCGCGCGCGCGCTCGGCGTCGTCGTCGGCGACCTCGATCGCATAGCGCTGGCCGGCCAGCTCCACCCAGGGCTCGCGCGCACTGGCGCAGGCGGAAAGCGAAGAGGCGGCGAACAGGGCAAGGGCGAATGCGCGCATGCGGGGCTCCGATGAGGTGGGCGCACATTGGCGCGAAGCACGGATTGCGTCAAGGCGCAAGACTTCCGCTGCGCGCCTCGATTCGGCATGATGCGCGCCCGCTCCGCTGCCGGCTGTTGGCAGAAGACGGAAGCACCAAAAGCCCACGGCAAGGGGTGTTGACGGACGTCAAAAACCTTGTATGATGTGCGGCTCCCTCGGGCGGAAGTGATTCCGGCGGGGATTGAATCGAGGCGCTGAGGCCTGGTTCTGGATCTTTGACAGTGTGCGCAGGTGACTTGTGCGGGCGTCTGGTGGTGGCGGTTGTCCATCGCAGACGTTCGAACAGATCACATGATTCAAAGTATTCGTACGCAAGTACGACGTACAGCGAGGAAGTGGGCTGGACGGACTCTGCAACTGAAGCAATTTGGCCTTCGGGCCATGCAGTTTTAAGTGAAGAGTTTGATCCTGGCTCAGAGTGAACGCTGGCGGCAGGCCTAATACATGCAAGTCGAACGGCAGCACAGTGGAGCTTGCTCCATGGGTGGCGAGTGGCGGACGGGTGAGGAATACAT
>JAYRTK010000402.1:0-2701 GCA_041919595.1 Lysobacteraceae bacterium | reverse complement strand
CCTGCACGTCGGTGTGGACCTGCGACAGGTACGGATTCGCCGCGACCGCGATGTTGCGGTTGACGTCGCCGCAGGCGGCGAGGGTGTCGATCAGCGCGGCGTTGATCGCCTGCATCGTCTTCTTCAGATCGCGCTTGATCACGCCGTGGAACTGGAACGCCTGGCGGGTGGTCACGCGCAGGCCGCGTTCGGCCCAGGTGGTCGCGATCGCGTCGAGCTTCAGCCACTGCGCCGGCGAGACCACGCCGCCCGGGGTGCGGGTGCGGATCATGAACGAGTAATCGGGTTCGAGCTTCTGCCGACGGCGCTCGTCGCGCACGTCGCGGTCGTCCTGCTGGTAGCTGCCGTGGTACTTGATCAGGGTCTGATCGTCCTCGGCCAGCGCACCGGTGACCTGGTTCTGCAGCGACGCCACCAGGGTGCCGCGCAGGCGCCCGCTGCCGCGCTTGATGTCTTCGACCGAATGCGCGGACATCAGTACACGTCCCGGGCGTAACGGCCCTGTACCTGCAGGTCGTTGAGGTAGTCGGCGGCGTCCTCGGTGGACTTGCCGCCGTGGGTCGAGATGGCATCGAGCAGCGCCGCATGCACGTCCTTGGCCATGCGCGTGGCGTCGCCGCAGACGTAGAGATGCGCGCCGCTCTCCAGCCAGGCGAAGAGTTCGCGGCCGTGCTCGCGCAGCTTGTGCTGCACGTAGACCTTCTGTGCCTGATCGCGCGAGAACGCGAGGTCGAGGCGATGCAGACTGCCGCGCTTCAGCGCCTCCTGCCATTCGAGCTGGTAGAGGAAATCGGTGCGCGCGTGCGGGTTGCCGAACAGCAGCCAATTGCGGCCGGTGGCGCCGACGATCTCGCGTTCCTGGACGAAGCCGCGGAACGGCGCGACGCCGGTGCCCGGGCCGATCATGATCACGTCGCGCGCGGCGTCCGCCGGCAGGCGGAAGCGCTCGTTGCGCTCGATGAACACCGGCAGCGATGCGCCTTCCTCGCGAGTGGCGAGATGGTGCGAGCCGGCGCCCCAGCGCAGGGCGTCGCCGTGCCGGTACTCGACGTGGGCGACCGTGAGATGGGCTTCTTCGCCGACGGCCTTGCGGCTCGACGCGATCGAATACAGCCGCGGCTGCAGCGGGCGCAGGGCTTCGACCAGGGCCTCGGCGGTCCAGGCGCCCGGATGCTCGGCCAGCAGATCGACGATCTGGGACTCCGCCATCAGCGCGGTCAGGTGCTCGCGCTGGTCGGGTGCGAGCAGGCGGTTCAGCGTCTCGCTCCCGGCATTCGCGGCGTGGGTGGCGATGAAGGGACGGCTGAGCCGGGTGATCTCGCGCCGATGGCCGAGCCAGTCGCGCAGCGGCAGGCTTTCGCCCGCGTGGGTGACCGGGGACGCGGGATCGAGACCGAGCGTCTCGGCGATCGCGGCGACCAGCGCCGGCGGGTTCTCGACCCACACGCCCAGCGCGTCGCCGGGTTCGTAGTCGAGGCCGCTGTCGGCGAGCGAGAGTTCGAGGTGGCGGATGTCGCGGTCGGAGCCGCGGCCGGTGATCGGCAGGTTGGACAGCAGTTCCGCCGCGAACGGACGCTCGCGCGACCATGCGGTCGGGGCATGCGGGCGGAGCGGGGTCACGCTGGCGAGGGCCGGCTGCGCCGAGGCCGGATTCGGCGTCTTCGGCTTCAGCACGTCCTTCGCTTCGGTGAAGAGGGTCGCCGACCACGGCCCGGCGACCCGGTCGATATCGAGATCGGCATCGCCGCGGGCGATCCAGCGTTGCGCGCCCAGTGCTTCGAGTCGCGCATCGATGCGCTGGCCGATGGCGCAGAACTGGGGATAGCTCGAATCGCCGAGACCGAGCACGGCATAGCGCAGTTGCGGCAGTTTCGGTGCGCGTTTGCCGTCGAGGAATTCGACCAGACCGCGGGCGTCGTCCGACGGGTCGCCATCGCCCTGGGTGCTCACGACCAGGGCGAGGAAACGCTCGTCCTTCAGTTCACGGGTGGGATAGGCGTCGGCGCGCAGCAGGCGTACCGGCAGGCCTTCGGCCTCGAACCGGGCCGCCAGCGCTTCGGCGACGCGCCTCGCGTTGCCGGTCTGGCTGCCGTAGATCAGGGTCAGGCGCTCGCGCGGCTCGGCACCGACATCGGCGGGCGGCACGGCCGCCAGCGCAGGCGCCAGGCCCTGCGCGCGGGCCAGACCGGCGGCGTAGCCGGACAGCCACCACAGCCCGGCGCTGTCCAGGCCGTCGGCCAGACGGGCGATCTGGGCGTAGGGTTCGGCGGACAACGGCGACTGCGGGGGCAGGGTCGACGACAGGGCGAGCTGGGCGGGGGACATGGACGGCCTGGGGGCGACGGTATGAGCAGGAATCCAGCCTAGGCCCGGCCTCCGGACCGCGGAAAGGAGCGCTCGTTATGCGCTTATGCCGGCGCGCACTTTCGGCGCGGGGGCCGTCTGCCGATACTGGCAGCCTGCACGGGCCACCTGCCGATGGCCGGATCGGGCACCCCGTCCCGTCACCTGAGACCAGGGCCCGCTATCCTTCACCGTGGCCCTGCAGGGATGCAGGCGTCGTCGCCTCCGTTATGCACAAGGAACCCATGTCCTCTCCAGCGTTGAGTCATCTCGATCGGCTCGAAGCCGAAAGCATCCACATCCTGCGCGAGGTCGCCGCGGAGTTCCGCAACCCGGTGATGCTGTATTCGATCGGCAA
>JAYRTK010000401.1:0-2729 GCA_041919595.1 Lysobacteraceae bacterium | reverse complement strand
GGGATGGCGCTCCAGCGCCTGGGCCAGGGTTTCGGTCTTCAGGTTGCCGACGTACCCGGTGAAGCGGTGGTACTTCTTGTCCAGCAGCTTGTTGCCGGTGACCGCGATCTTCTCGGCGTTGATCACGACGAGGTAGTCGCCGGTGTCGACGTGCGGAGTGTAGACGGGCTTGTGCTTGCCGCGGAGGCGGTGGGCGAGCTCCGCGGCCAGTCGGCCGAGGGTCTTGCCGGAAGCGTCGACGAGATACCAGTCGCGCTGGACGGTCTCGGACTTGGCGGTGAAAGTCTTCATGAAATGACTCTGGTTGAGGTGCCTGGTCGGACTGATTGCGACTGTCTTCGCGCGCGGATCGCTGTGCGCGGAAGACGCCGGAACTTCGCCTCGCGTTGTATCACGGTCCCGGAACCGGGGCCGCAAAGAAGCGGAATCATAGCCGCCGCCGCGGGACACCGCAAGCGGCGGGCCGCCCGAGCGCCACGGCCGGGTCCGGAAGATCGGCCGCTCGCGCCCGCGGCCGCCATCCCCGAAAATGTGGCGGTGACCGCCGCCCCGCCCTCCCGCCCCACCCTTGCCGCAGACCCGATCGCGCTCGCCGATCAGTGCGTGCAGTGCGGACTGTGCCTGCCGGTCTGCCCGACCTATCGGCTGGAATCGCTGGAAACCGAGTCCCCGCGCGGCCGGATCGCCCTGATCAAGGCCTGGGACACCGGTGCGCTGGCGCCGACTCCCGCCGGCGACGGACATCTGGATGCGTGCCTGGGCTGCCGGCGCTGCGAAGCGGCATGCCCGGCCGACGTCCGCTACGGCGCGCTGCTGACCACGGCCCGCACCCGACAGCGCGCCCGGCGTCCGCCGGATCGCCGGCAGCGCGCGATCGAATGGCTGACCGCGCGGCCGCGGGCCCTGTCTACGCTGCTGGCCGCGTACCGGACCGCCTGGCCCCTGCTGCCACGGGCAGCCAAACCATTGCCGCGACCGCCCGGCGCGCGGGCGTCGACCGCGATCGCGGCAACGTCGCCGATGACCACCGGGGTGCGGGCGGCCCTGTTCCTCGGCTGCGTCGCCCGCGCCTACGAGGCGCCGCTGCGGTCGGCGGTGCGGCAGCTCGGTGCCGCCTGCGGCGTCGGCATCGACGTCCCGCCCGGACAGACCTGTTGCGGCAGCCTGCACGCCCATGCCGGGAATGCCGGGCAGGCGGAACAGCTGGCCGCGATCAACCGCACCGCCTTCACCGGACCGCAGCCGGTGCTCACACTGGCCAGCGGCTGCCACGAAGCGGTCGCCGGCGCCCTGGGCGAACGCTGCGAGGACGCCATCGCCTTCTTCGCCCGCCGCGCCGATGCGATGACCTTCGACGGCCGCGGGCAGCGCATCGCCCTGCACCTGCCCTGCACCCAGCGCAACGTGGTGCGCAGCGACGGCGCGCTCCGCGCGCTGCTGGCGCGGGTGCCGGCCCTGGAGGTGATCGAACTCGATGCCGGTTTCGGCTGCTGCGGAGCCGCCGGCACCGCGATGCTGGCCGATCCGGCCCGCGCCGAGCGCTTCCGCCGGCCGCTGATCGAGCGACTCTCGGCCAGCGGCGCCACCCGACTGCTCAGCGCCAACCTCGGCTGCCGGCTGCATCTGGCCGCCGGAACCCCGATCCCGGTGCAGCACCCGCTCGAATTTCTTGCAGAATGTCTGGCATGACCGCTGTCCGCCGCCTTTCACCGATCGACCGCCTGCTCGCCGACGCCCAGAACGCACTGGAAACCGTGGCCGGCGCGGTCCGCGCGGAGCGCCCCAACCCCGGCACCGCCGAAGCCGACGTGGTCCTGGACGAGGCCGAACGCCGCCATGCCGCCGGGCTGATGCGCATCAACCATGTCGGCGAGGTCTGCGCGCAGGCGCTGTACGTGGGCCAGGCCGCGGTGGCGCGCGATCCGCGGACGCGCGCGCAGCTGCAGGCGGCCGCGCAGGAGGAATCCGACCATCTGGCCTGGTGCGCCGATCGCCTGCGCGAACTCGACAGCCGGCCCAGCCTGCTCAATCCGCTGTGGTACGCGGGCAGCTATGCGATCGGCGTCCTCGCCGGACTGCGCGGCGACGGCTGGAACCTCGGCTTCGTGGTCGAGACCGAACGCCAGGTCGAAGCGCATCTCGAAGAGCACCTCCAGACCCTGCCTCTGGCCGACGCGCGCAGCCGCGCGATCCTCACGGTCATGAAGGACGACGAGATCCGCCACGCCGAACACGCGGAGGCCGGTGGCGCACGCGCGCTGCCGCCACCGGTCCCGACGCTGATGGCGGCGGCGTCGATGGTGATGAAAACGATCGCATACCGGCTGTAGGGCGACTGCAGCCGCGCTGCGCTCGACCGACCTCCCGCACAACGAAAAAGCCGGCTTTCGCCGGCTTTTTCTCGTGGACACCGCACGGATCACTCCGCCAGATTGCGCCCCTGATACAGTTCCTCGATCTCGCGGCGCAGGCGGGCTTCCACCTTCATCCGCTCCTTGAACGAGAGATTCTTGGCCTTTTCCTCGAACAGATACTGGTCGAGATCGAAGTCCTTGAGGTGCATCTTCGTGTGGAACAGGTTTTCCTGGTACACGTTGACGTCCAGCATCTCGTAGCGCGACTTGATGTTCTTCGCCAGGAAATCCTGGATCGAATTGATCTTGTGGTCGATGTAGTGCTTCTTGCCCTTGATGTCGCGGGTGAAGCCGCGCACGCGGTAGTCCATGACG
>JAYRTK010000400.1:0-2744 GCA_041919595.1 Lysobacteraceae bacterium | reverse complement strand
CTGGCCGCTCTGGTCATGGCCCCCCTGGCGATCTGCGCCGTGCTGTTCCTGCCGACGCCGTGGATGGCCGCGCTCAGCGCCGCCGCCTTCCTGGTCGGGCTGTGGGAGTGGCTGAAACTCACCGACATCGAGGATCCGATCGCCCGCGGCGTGCTGCTGGTGGTCAATCTGCTGCTGATGGTCGTCCTGGTCTGGGCCTCGCGTTCGAACAGCGGCGGCTCGTTCATCCTGTTCAAGCTCATGGTGCTGATCGGGGTGATCTGGTGGCTGCTCGCGGTGCTGTGGCTCCGCCACTACACGTTCGCCTCCGACCACAACACCCATGCCCGCGTCTTCAAGCTGGCCGCCGCCACCCTGAGCGTGATCCCGGCCTGGTGCGCGCTGGTGCTGATCCACGCCGGCCAGGTCGGACTGGGCGTCGGCCAGGCCGCCGCCAGCCAGCCCAACGGCCAGCGCTGGCTGCTGCTGGCGCTGGCCATCGTCTGGGCCGCCGACTCCGGCGCCTACTTCGCCGGCCGCCGGTTCGGCCGCAACAAGCTCAGCCCGCGGATCAGCCCGAACAAGACCATCGAGGGCCTGATCGGCGGCGCCATCGCCGGCATGATCGTGGCGCTCGCGGCGGCGCCGTTCGCCGGCGCCACGCTCAAGCAACTGCCCTACGTCGCCATCGTCGCGGTCTGGACGATCCTGTTCTCGGTGGTCGGCGATCTGTTCGAGAGCCTGCTCAAGCGCCACGTCGGCGTGAAGGACTCCAGCCACCTGATCCCGGGCCACGGCGGCGTCCTCGACCGCATCGACAGCATTCTGGCCGCGTTGCCGGTGTTCGCGCTGGGCAAACTGATGTTCGGATTCTGAAACTCGATGCCCGCACCACGGTCCATGACCGCCATGCCCCTGCCCACCACACCGATCACGGTCCCGATCACGGCCCGGACCGCCACCGGAGCCCGCCGATGAGACGGGTGGCCGTGCTGGGCGCGACCGGGTCGATCGGCACCTCGGCCCTCGACGTGATCGCCCGTCATCCGGACCGGCTGCGCGCCTCGGTGCTCGTGTCCGGGCGCAATGCCGGGGCGCTGGTCGAACTGTGCCGGATCCACCGTCCGGCCCACGCGGCGATCGCCGACCCGGCCGCCTATGCCGCGCTCCGCGACGGACTGCGCGCCGCCGGTCTCGACACCGAAGCGCATGCCGGCGACGCCGCGATCGACGCGCTGGCCGCCGATGCCGGGACCGATACCGTGGTCGCCGCGATCGTCGGTGCGGCCGGACTGTCCTCGACGCTGGCCGCGGCGCGCGCCGGCAAGCGCCTGCTCCTGGCGAACAAGGAATCCCTGGTGCTGGCCGGCGACCTGCTGATGGCGGCGGTGCGCGATCACGGCGCGGTCGTCGTGCCGATCGACAGCGAGCACAACGCGATCTTCCAGTGCCTGCCCAACGTCGAGGCCCACGCCGGCCTCGCGCGGATCCAGCTCACCGCCTCGGGCGGCCCGTTCCGCGGCCGTTCAAGGGCTTCGTTGGCCGAGGTCACGCCGGCGCAGGCGGTGGCGCATCCGAAATGGTCGATGGGTCCGAAGATCTCGGTCGACTCGGCCACGCTGATGAACAAGGGCCTCGAAGTGATCGAGGCGCATCACCTGTTCGGGCTGCCGGGCGCGCGCATCGATGTGCTGGTGCATCCGCAGAGCCTGGTGCATTCGCTGGTGGAATTCGTCGACGGCTCGACCCTGGCGCAACTCGGGCTGCCCGACATGCGCACCGCGCTCGCGGTCGGTTTCGCATGGCCCGAACGCATCGCGTCCGGCGTCGCCGGACTCGACCTGCTCGCCCATGGGCGGCTCGATTTCGAGCCGCCGGATCTCGACGCCTTCCCGTGCCTGCGTCTGGCCTACGACGCGCTCGCGGCCGGCGGTACCGCGCCCGCCGCGCTCAACGCCGCCAACGAGGAAGCGGTTTCAGCCTTTCTTCAGGGCCGCATCGCTTTCCTGTCGATCCCCGCCCTGGTCGAAGACGCCCTGCAACGCATGCCGCACGCCGACGCCGGTTCGCTCGACGCCCTCCTCGCCGCCGACGCCGCCGCGCGCGCGCAGACGCTCGCCACCATCGCCCGCGGGGTGCCCGCATGACCGAATTCCTCGCCTCCGCCTGGTGGTTGATCGTCGCCCTCGGCGTGCTCGTCACCTTCCACGAACTCGGCCACTACTGGGCCGCACGCTGGTGCGGCGTGAAGGTGCTGCGGTTCTCGGTCGGCTTCGGCAAAACGCTGTGGATGCGCCGCGATCGCCACGGCACCGAATGGGCGATCGCGATGCTCCCGCTCGGCGGCTACGTGCGCATGCTGGGCGAACACGATCTGGTCGACCGCAAGACCCCGGTGTCCGAAGAGGAACGCGGGCAGTCGCACGATCACAAATCGGTCGGCCAGCGGATGCTGATCAGCTTCGCCGGCCCGTTCGCCAACTTCGTGCTGTGCATCGCCCTGCTGTGGCTGATGTTCGTGATCGGTCGTCCGGACTACGTGCCGACGGTGGGCCAGGTCGGCGGCATCGCCGCCGAGTCCGGCGTGCGCCGCGGCGACACCCTGCTTGCGATCGGCGATCGCGAAACCCCGACCTGGACCGAAGCCAGCATGGCGCTGCTGACCGCCGCGATCGATCGCGGCCGCACGCCGGTCCGGGTCCGGACCGCCGAGGGGACGGAACTCACCCGCCAGATCGACTTCTCTCGCCTGCCGTCCGACGAAC
>JAYRTK010000399.1:0-2756 GCA_041919595.1 Lysobacteraceae bacterium | reverse complement strand
GACGCTGCTGGCGTTGAGCGCGCGCACGATCGCCGACGGCCTGCGCGCGACGTTGCCCGCGACGCAACGGGTGATCGTCTGCGGCGGCGGCGTGCACAATCCGGTGCTGATGCGCGCACTGGCCGCGGAACTGCCGGCGGCGCGGATCGAATCGACCGCCGACCACGGCATCGACCCGGATGTGGTCGAAGCGCTGGGCTTCGCCTGGCTGGCCCGACAGACCGTGCTCGGGCGTCCCGGGAATCTGCCGTCGGTGACCGGCGCGTCCGGGCCGCGGGTGCTGGGAGCGATCTATCCCCCGTAGGAAGCGCTTCAGCGCCGATGGGTCCGACCGACATGCGTGGCATCGGGCCGCCAGATCCGCCCGGGCGCGGAATCGGGTCCGAAGGCCTTCCCGCGGACGGCGCGCAAAACGGGGGCCTACTCGTGGCTGCCCAGCTTCGAGCCCATCGGCACCGCCTGCAGGAAGCGCTCGAGCTCGTTCGGATCGAATTCCCTGGAAGATGGGGCCTCGTCCGACGCGGGTGGGTCCACCCGACCGATCAACGAGAACCCCGGGTCGTTGGGCACGGTCTCCAGCGCCGCGATCATCGACTGCATCACGTCCGATTCCTGACTGTCGAAGCGCAGGGCACCGCCTTCGCTGGCGAACAGCCCGCGCTCGATCAGGTGCAGGATGGTCTGGTGGATCGTCCAGCCGTTCATCTCGGCCACGCGGCGGATGCGCGCGGCGAGGTTCGAGTCGATATCGCGGAGGACGAGGTCGGTCATGCGTTCATCCCGTCGCCGGTGGCGATGCGTTCGCCTTCCGCGTATGTCGCACCAGCCAGATGCACAGCAACATCGCGGGAATGCCGACGAGCGCTGTGCCGACGAAGAACAGCGCGTAGGCATCGGTCAGCGAGCCTGTGGCTTTCGTCAAACCGTCCACGACCGCACCGGATAGGCCCTTGAGGAATTTTCCGGGAAGCGCATAGAACGAACTGAGCAACGCATACTGCGTCGCGGTATATCCCATTGAGGTCAGACTGGACATGTAGCCGACAAGCGCAACGCCCGCGAATCCGGTACAGAAGTTGTCGATCGCCATCACTGTCGAGAACACGGCCGGGTCGGCGCCGTGATGGGCCAGCCAAGCGAATGCGAGATTGGAGCCTGGGCCGAGAATTGCGCCAAGCATCAACGTGGTGACAAGCCCGAGACGCAATGCGCTGACGCCGGCGACGACGATACCGACGGTGGTCGCTATCCAGCCTACCGACCCTCGGACCATGCCCACCGTTTCCTTGGCGATACCGAGGTCGTTGTAGAACGGATTGGCCATCGGCCCGAGCACGAAATCGGGCAGCCGGTAAACACTGATCGCCACCAGAATCAGCAGCGCAGCTTTGCCGTGTTCGCGGAAAAACACGATGAAAGGCCCGATGACAGCATCGAACAGTTTCAACAGCGGCCGTACCAAAGGCCGCGACCAGGTCGCCTCCGGCACCGGCCCCACCGGTCGCCGAAGCAGTGCCCAGAAGACCAGAGCCGCGACGAGAATCGACATCGGGTGGAACATCCATGGCATGACGCTGCCGAGCATGACGCCGGCGATCAGTAGCGCCGGAAGCTGGACCAAGGCGAACAGACCGAACGGGATTGCGAGCACCCAACGCACCACCATCGCATCAGACACGCCGAGTTTGCCATCACGCGGATCAGGCAAGGTCACCACCGGTCCGACCTGCGGTCTGCGCGATTCCCGCGCGAACAGCACCGCGATCATGCCCAAGCCCATCAGGCCCGCGATCAGTTCGTAGGACGCGATCCAGCCGATCTTCGCGGCGATCACCAAGATCCAAGCGTCGGTGAGCAGGAGTGCGAAACGGTAGCCCAGTTGGTAGGCAGCACTGAGCAGCGACAATTCTTCGCCGTTGTCGGCGCTTTCGATGCGCCATGCATCGATCACAATATCCTGCGTGGCCGAGGCGAATGCCGCAACCAGGGCAAGTGAAGCGAACGCAATCAATCCGCCTTGCGGCGTGATGAGCGCCATACCGACGAGCCCGACGGCGACCACGATCTGTGCCAGCAACATCCAGCCTCGTCGGTGGCCCAGGCGGCCAAGCAACGGGACGTCGACCCTGTCGATGATCGGGGCCCACAAAAACTTCATCGAGTACATGATGCCGACCCACGACAGGAAGCCGATCGCGGTCAGTTCGATCCCGCCCTCGCGCAACCACAACCCCATCGTGTTGCCGACCAGCATGAAAGGCAGACCGGCAGACAGGCCCAGCAATAGCATCGCCGCGACCTTGCGCTGGCGCAGGCCGCGCAGCACGTCGCGCCAGCCGGGTCTCTTCACGGCGGGTTTCGTATCACTCATTACTTGCCCGCCTTCTTCGCACCGGCCTTCGACCCGTAGCCGAGGTCGTAATCCACCACGTACGGCGCGTGGTCGGAGAACCGCGGATCCTTGTGGATCGCGCAGGCTTTCACCTTGTCGCGCAGCGACGGGGTGATGAACTGGTAATCGATGCGCCAGCCCACGTCGTTGGCGCGGGCGGCGCCGCGCTGCGACCACCAGGTGTAGTCGGTGCCTTCGGGCTTCAGCGCACGGTAGCTGTCGACCCATCCATGTTCCGGCGCGACGGTGCCGTCGCCGCAGGCGTCGGCGATCTGCGCGTTGAGCCAGGCGCGTTCTTCGGGCAGGCAGCCGGAGTTCTTCTGGTTCGAGGTCCAGTTCCTGATGTCGTTGCGGGCGCGGACGA
>JAYRTK010000398.1:0-2774 GCA_041919595.1 Lysobacteraceae bacterium | reverse complement strand
TACGGCGGGGGCCTGGCGCTGCGGTCGTCGGGACGAGTTGGCGTACTGGGGAGGGCTGCGTGCTCTATGGCCGCTTGTAGCCCAAACGTGGACCGGGCAGGGGGATCACCGTTTCGGGGTGGGCCGTCGCCTGACGCGATCTCGCGCTGGTCCCGCATCCGGTGGCGGAAAAGCGGGCGCATGGTAGCCAGCGAAACATAACGCCGGCTGAACGTGAATTCGGAAATCTCTGATTCGATTGGAGTTTTTGTTCAAAAGGTCCTGTAAGCCCCTGTCCCGGCTGGGGGATCATGGCGGCATGAGACGTGCCAGCGGTGTTGCGATGCGGCAAAAATGGCCGTCAAGGGTGTGCGGAATGCGCGGTGCCGGGCCCGGTCGCCGGTCCGCCCCCGGTCCGGCGCGTCAGAGCATCGCGGCCAGTCGGCTGCCCTGGGCGATGGCGCGCTTGGCGTCGAGCTCCGCGGCCACCTCGGCACCGCCGATGAGGTGGGCACGGATCCCGGCGGCCTGCAGTGCGTCGAACAACTCCCGGCGCGGCTCCTGGCCGGCGCAGATCACCACGTGATCCACCGGCAGGGTCTGGTCCTGTTCTCCGACCCGGATCCGGAACCCCGCGTCGTCCATGCCGAGATACGCGACGCCGCCCAGCATCGTCACCTGCTTGGCCTTCAAGGTGGCGCGATGGATCCAGCCGGTGGTCTTGCCCAGGCGGGCGCCCGGTTTGCCGGGGCTGCGCTGCAGCAGCCAGACCTCGCGGTTCGGCGGTTCCGGCTGCGGTCGGCGGAGGCCGCCGGGTCCGGAGAAGGTCGGGTCCACGCCCCATTCGCGCATCCACCGCGACAGATCCACCCCGGAGGCGCCCTGCATCGCGCCGCGGTGCATCGGGTCGTCGGCGAAGCGGGTGTCGTCGAGGATGGGCTGATGCACCAGGAACTCGGCCACGTCGAAACCGATGCCGCCGGCGCCGACGATCGCGACCCGCGCGCCGATCCGCACCCGGCCGCTCAACACATCCAGATAGCTCACGACCCCCGGATGATCGGCGCCGGGGAACGCCACTTTCCGCGGCACGATGCCGGTCGCCACCACGACCTCGTCGAAGCCCTGCAGCGTTGCCGTGTCGGCGTGGGTGCCGAGGCGCAGTTCGACGCCGGTGTCTTCCAGCCGGTGGCGGAAATAGCGGAGGGTTTCGTGGAACTCCTCCTTGCCCGGAATGCGCTTGGCATAGTTGAACTGGCCGCCGATCTCGTCGGTGGCGTCGAACAGGGTCACCCGATGGCCGCGCTCGGCGGCGACGGTGGCGCAGGCGAGACCGGCGGGACCGGCCCCGACCACGGCGATGCGTTTCGATGCGGTCGTCTTCGTATAGACCAATTCGGTCTCGGCGCAGGCGCGCGGGTTCACCAGACAGCTCGCACGCTTGTTCTCGAACACGTGGTCGAGGCAGGCCTGATTGCAGGCGATGCAGGTGTTGATCCGGTCGGCGCGGCCGGCGCGGGCCTTGTTCGCCCATTCCGGATCGGCCAGCAGCGGTCGCGCCATCGAGATCAGGTCGGCGCCGCCACCGGCGAGGATGTCCTCGGCGACCTCGGGCATGTTGATGCGGTTGGTCGCGACCAGCGGCAGGGTCACTTCCGGCCGCAGTTTCGCGGTCACGCCCGCGAAGGCGCCGCGCGGGACCGACGTGGCGATGGTCGGTACCCGCGCCTCGTGCCAGCCGATACCGGTATTGAGAATGGTCGCGCCGGCGGCCTCGATCGCCTTCGCCTGGGCGACGATCTCGTCCCAGGCCGAGCCCTCCGGCACCAGTTCCAGCATCGACAGCCGGTAGACGATGATGAAATCGCGGCCGCAGGCCTCGCGGATCCGGCGCACGATCTCGGTCGCGAAACGCATGCGCTTCTGCAGGTCGCCGCCCCAGGCATCGCCGCGGCGGTTGGTCCGGGCGCTCAGGAACTGGTTGATGAGATATCCCTCGGAGCCCATCACCTCGACGCCGTCGTAGCCGCCGTCGCGCGCGAGCTTCGCGGCGTGCGCATAGGACGAGATCGTGCGTTCGACGCCGAAACCGGTCAGCGCGCGCGGCGTGAACGGGTTGATCGGCGCCTTGATCCGCGACGGCGCCACCGACAGCGGGTGATAGGCATACCGGCCGGCGTGCAGCAGCTGCAGGCAGATCTTCGCCCCGTGCGCGTGCACCGCAGCCGTCACCTGGCGGTGCTTGCGGGCCTCCCAGGGCCAGCTGAGCTTGCCGGAGAAGGGTTTCAGCCAGCCCATCATGTTCGGCGAGAAACCGCCGGTGACGATCAGCCCCGCGCCGCCGGCGGCGCGTTCGGCGAAATACGCGGCGAGCTTGGGGAAATCGCTGGCGCGATCCTCCAGACCGGTATGCATCGACCCCATCAGTACGCGGTTGCGCAGCGAGGTGAAGCCGAGGTCCAGCGGCGAAAAGAGGTGGGGGTAGGGCGAGTCGGGAGTGTGCATCGGCGCGACGCGCGGACGGAGGGGATCGCGCACGATGCCGGGAAA
Organism: Lysobacteraceae bacterium; assembly: GCA_041919595.1. GTDB lineage: Bacteria > Pseudomonadota > Gammaproteobacteria > Xanthomonadales > Xanthomonadaceae > Lysobacter_I. The sequence continues at coordinate 245 of JAYRTK010000398.1, read as the reverse complement.
GCCGGCGGCGCTCAAGGGGCGATTCCGGGGCCGGGGCGAGATCGGGATGCGGGCGTGCATTTCGCAGACGCGGGGCGGCGTTTCGCACGACCGGAAACCGTTCAGGTTCGCAGGCGAATGATAGTGGCGGGGTGGGACCAACATCCGGATCTGGAGTTCCCTGACCATCTGAACCGTGCTTGGATTCCCCAAACTGTTATGCTAGTGTTAACAAAGGCCAAGATGCGGCCGGATGATAATGAACG
>JAYRTK010000397.1:0-2776 GCA_041919595.1 Lysobacteraceae bacterium | reverse complement strand
CCGCGAAGCGGCGTCAACCGCCGGCGCCCGCGAATCCCTGCTGGCGCCAGGCTTCGAACACCGTCACCGCGACCGCGTTCGAGAGATTGAGGCTGCGGTTGTCCGGACGCATCGGCAATCGCAGCCGATGCGCGTCGGGCAGTGCGGCCAGCACCGCCTCGGGCAGGCCGCGGGTTTCCGACCCGAACAGGAACGCATCGCCGGGCGCGAACGCGACCTGGTCGTAGCGGGTCGCGTTGCGCGTGCTCAGCGCGAACAGGCGCGGCGGCGCGCCGTTCGTCTCCGTGATCGCGGCGATCGCGGCGTCCAGAGTGTCGTGCACCCGCAGCGGGGCGTACTCGTGATAGTCCAGTCCCGCGCGTCGCAGTTGCGCATCTTCCAGCGTGAATCCGAGCGGCCGGATCAGATGCAGTCGTGCCCCGGTGTTGGCGCACAGGCGGATGACGTTGCCGGTGTTGGGCGGGATTTCGGGCTGGTGGAGGAGGACGTCGAACATGGTGAGCTCGGTGACAGCAGCGGGGGCGCGCGCAGTGTAGCCACCCCGCGCGTGCCGCCGGCCGCGGCCGGTCACTTGCCGACGGTGCAGGTGGCCAGCGGTTGCCGCAGCGCCGTCTGCCAGGCGTCCGGCGCTGCCGGACGGGGAGGGCGGGGGAAGGTGATGTCGGCTTCGATCTGTTCGCCGCGGCCATCGCGGAGATTGGTCGGCCCGACGAATCTCCGCAGCCGCCGGTCCTCGATGTCGTAGTCGACCCGGATCGCGCCGGCGATGCGGCCGAGCAGACCGTCCAGACGCAGCTCGAACCGTTGCAGCCGGTCCCCGCCCTCGCGTCGCAGCCCGACGCTGCGCACCTTGAAGGACAGGCCGCGGCCATAGGCCGGGATCGCGAAGGTCAGTGCCTGGGCCCGTCCGGCGGTCAGCTCCGGCCAGCGCAGGCGCAGGAATTCGTCGAAACCGGCATCCGCGACCAGTGGCGCCGCGCCGGCGGCGACCGCGCGCGGGGCGTCGTCGCCGCTCCAGACCAGGGTCTTCCCGCGTTCGCGTCGCAGCCCCTCGCGATGGCCGCGCGCGTCGATCAGCTCGAACGCCGGGGCCAGCGCGGAATCGCGGTAATCCACCCGCTTGCGCGCGAACGCGGTGCCGTCCGGACAGCGGTACAGCACCAGGCGTTCCAGCGGGCGCTCGCCCTCCTGACGGATCAGGTGGGCCTCGCGGTACAGGAGACGCTTGCCGTCCGGTGCGTGCGCATCGCCATCGAGGGCGAGGACGCGGGCCTGTGCGGGCAGCGCGAGGGCGAGTCCGGGCAGGACGAGCGCGAGGCGTCGAAGCAGGGCAGGAGGTCGCATGCCCACGGATACGGCCGGGAGCGGCGTGCGGATTCGGCGGACGGGCGTCGTTGCCGCCGGATCGCCGTCGCGGTGCCTCACCAGGCCATCGTCTGGCCGCGCCAGTCGCGGTAGACGCCGGTGTCCCCCGGGCCGAGCGCATCGAGGGTCGCGAGCAGTCCGCTCACGGAAGCGTCCACCGTGATCTGCGCGCCGTCGCCGCCCATGTCGGTCTGTACCCAGCCCGGATGCAGCGCCACCACCCGGATGCCGCGCGGCTTCAGGGCCTGCGCCAGCTGGGCGGTCGCCATGTTCAGCGCGGCCTTGCTGATGCAGTAGCTCGGGTGGCGGAAATCGCCGGTGCCGGCGATGGAGCCCAGATCCGACGAGAGGTTGGCGACCGTGCCGCCGTCGGCCAGTCGCGGGGCCAGCGCCTGGGTCAGTAGCAACGGCCCGACGGTGTTGGTCCGCAGGGTGTCCTCCAGCGTGGATTGGCTGAGCGCGCCGAAGCGTTCGCCTTCGTGCAGTACGCCTGCGTTGTTCACCAGCAGGTCGATGTGTTCGCAGACCAGCGGCAGCTCGCGCGCCAGTTCCGCGCGCGATTTTTCGTTCGCCACGTCCAGCGGCAGCACATGGAGGTGTCCGGGGTGTTCGCCGGCGAGGGTGTTCAGTGCGACCGACTTGCCCGGATGACGGCAGGTGGCGACCACCCGGTCGCCGCGGGCCAGCAGTTGGCGGGCGATTTCGAGGCCGATGCCGCGGTTGGCGCCGGTGACGAGGCAATGCAGGGCCATGGCGACTCCAGGGGGGCGACAGGTGGGGATGGGTGTGGCGACCGGGCAGGGCCGGCCGGGTGGGACTTGTGGCCTAGTGCCTGCCCGGGGTCTGGCCGCTAGCATGCAACGCCGGCCCCGGCCTGTCGAACGGCCGCCGCGGGCGCGGATCGCCCCGCCGCCGGCCCCCTTACCACTGTTTCCAGGAGTTCCGCATGTCCATCGCCCGTCCGCGCCAGCCTGCCCTCAAGTACGGCCTGCTCGCGCTGTCCCTGTCGTTCGCGCTCGGCGGCACGCTGTCGCTGGTGCCGATCGAAGCCCAGGCCCAGGCCCGGACCGCGAAGGGCGCCGAAGTCGACATTCCCTATCAGCAGTTCACCCTGCCCAACGGCCTGCGCGTGATCGTGCACACCGACCGCAAGGCGCCGATCGTGGCGGTGAACATCTGGTACCACGTCGGCAGCAAGGACGAGCCGGCCGGCCGCACCGGCTTCGCGCATCTGTTCGAACACCTGATGTTCAACGGCTCCGAGAACCATCCGGGCGAATTCTTCGAACCCTTCGAACTGGTCGGCGCGACCGACCAGAACGGCACCACCAACCAGGACCGCACCAACTACTTCCAGAACGTGCCGACCACCGCGCTGGACATGGCGCTGTGGATGGAATCCGACCGCATG
>JAYRTK010000396.1:0-2782 GCA_041919595.1 Lysobacteraceae bacterium | reverse complement strand
ACAAGCGCCTGAAGATCGAGTCCATCGGCAACGATTTCTACCGGGTCATCATCCGCTTCGGTTTCATGGAGACGCCGGACGTGCCGCTGGCGCTGATGCGCAGTTGCGACAAGGGCGGGATCCATTTCGATCCGATGGACACGACCTATTTCGCCAGCCGCGAGACCATCGTCGCCAGCGCCCATCGCGGCATGCCGGTGTGGCGCGACAAGCTGTTCGCGGTGATGCACCGCAATGCCGCCTCGGCGACCGGATTCTTCCGGATTCCGGGCAACCGGCTGGTGGAGTTGGGCGCGCAGGTGCAGATCTGACGCCGGTCGATCACCCGACGGACAGGGTGCGCCCCGGCGCACCGATCGGCCGCTCGCGGGATTCCGGCGCGCCAGGACGCATCCCACGCGGGATGCCTTCGATCGCATGCGCTCGCATGTGACCTCATGCCCCAATGACCTGCCCGGGTCGGCATAATGACCGCATGAGCACAGACCGCATCATCGCCAGCGGCGCCACCCGCGAAGACGACGTCGCCGAGGCCAGCATCCGCCCGAAGCGGCTGGACGAATATCTCGGCCAGGTGCCGGTGCGCGAGCAGATGTCGATCTACATCGAGGCAGCAAAACGCCGCAGCGAAGCGCTGGATCACGTGTTGATCTTCGGTCCGCCGGGACTGGGCAAGACCACGCTCAGTCACGTCATCGCCAACGAACTTGGCGTGAATCTGCGCGTGACCTCGGGGCCGGTGATCGAGAAGGCCGGCGATCTCGCCGCGCTGCTCACCAACCTGCAGCCGCACGATGTGCTGTTCATCGACGAGATCCACCGCCTCTCGCCCGTGGTCGAGGAAGTGCTGTATCCGGCGATGGAGGACTTCCAGATCGACATCATGATCGGCGACGGCCCCGCGGCGCGTTCGATCAAGCTCGACCTGCCGCCGTTCACCCTGATCGGCGCCACCACCCGCGCCGGCCTGCTCACCGCGCCGCTGCGCGATCGTTTCGGCATCGTCCAGCGGCTGGAGTTCTACAGCGCCGAGGAACTGACCCGGATCGTACGCCGCTCCGCGCAGATCCTCGGCATTGCCTGCGAGGCCGAAGGCGCCGGTGAGATCGCCCGGCGTTCGCGCGGCACGCCGCGCATCGCCAACCGCCTGCTGCGGCGGGTCCGCGATTTCGCCCAGGTGCGGGCCGCCGGGCATATCGACCGCGAGGTCGCCGATGCCGCGATGAAGATGCTGAAGGTCGATCCGGAGGGTTTCGACGATCTCGATCGCCGTCTGCTGCATCTCATCATCGAGAATTTCGAGGGCGGTCCGGTCGGGGTCGAATCGATGGCGGCCGCGCTGAGCGAGGAACGCGGGACGCTCGAGGACGTGATCGAACCCTATCTGATCCAACAGGGCTTCCTCGTGCGTACCGCGCGCGGGCGCATGGCCACCCAGAAGGCCTATCGTCACTTCGGCCTGAAACCGAAATCCGGCGGCCGCGACCTGTTCGCCGAGGGCGACGGATGAGCGGCATCGGCGACGCGGACAAGATGAACATCCCGTTCACCCACCCCGTCCGCGTTTACTGGGAAGATACCGACGCCGGCGGCGTGGTGTATCACGCGCAGTATCTGGCGTTCCTGGAGCGCGCCCGCACCGAGTGGCTGCGCGCTCACGGTTACGGTCAGGAACTGCTGCGTCTGCAGCACGATCTGGTGTTCGCGGTGCGCGCGATGTCGATCGACTTCCGCCTGCCGGCGCGACTGGACGACGCGCTGCAGGTCGGCGTCCGCCTGGTCGAGTGCCGCCGGGCGAGCCTGATCATCGCGCAGACCATCGAGCGCGACGGCGTGCGTCTGCTGGACGCCGAGGTGCGGGTCGCGGCGCTCGGGGCCGGCGATTTCAGGCCGCGGCCGATCCCGCCGACGCTGTATCCGATGTTGCAGTCGCTGGTGTCGGCGCCCATCGCCCGCCGCCGCACAGAACCGAACGTGGAGTGAGTACCTGATGATGTTCTTGCCGACCGCCCTGCAGGCCACCGCCATCGAACCGCTGCCGGAAGAGGCGCTCGCCGCCGCGAAGCCGATCGCCGAGGCCGCCCATGGCGGCGGATTGAATTACCTCCAGCTCATCGTCGATGCCAGTCTGCCTGTCCAGGGCGTCATGGCCCTGCTGCTGCTGGCGTCGGTGGCGTCCTGGGTCATCATCTTCCGCAAGAAACGCGTGCTCGACCGCGCCCAGCGCGAGGCCGACGCCTTCGAGGAGCGGTTCTGGGCCGGCGGCGATCTCGGCCGGCTGTTCGCCGAAGCCAGCGGTCGCAAACAGCAGATTTCCGGTCTGGAGGCGATTTTCGAAGGCGGCCTGCGCGAATTCAACCGCGTACGCCAGCGTCGCGGCATGGATCCGCGCACGCAGCTCGAAGGCGCCCAGCGCGCGATGCGCGCGACCTCGTCGCGCGAATTGGACAGTCTCGAACACAATCTCGAATTCCTCGCCAACGTCGGTTCGATCAGCCCCTACGTCGGCCTGTTCGGTACCGTGCTCGGCATCCTGATGTCGTTCCACGGTCTGGCGAACATGAAGGAGGCGACCATCGCCACCGTCGCACCGGGCATCTCCGAAGCGTTGCTGGCCACCGCGATGGGCCTGTTCGCGGCGATTCCCGCGGTCTGGGCCTACAACCGCTTCGCCACCCGCGTCGAGCGGATCGCGGTGCGCTACGACACCTTCGCCGAGGAGTTCTCCTCGATCCTGCAGCGCCAGGCGCACGTCGACGAACCCTGACCCCGCGTCGTCCGC
>JAYRTK010000395.1:0-2785 GCA_041919595.1 Lysobacteraceae bacterium | reverse complement strand
TCCTCGATGAAGTCGCCGAGGTGGCTGTCCTCGTCGTCGCCGATCGGCGTTTCCATCGAGATCGGTTCCTTGGCGATCTTCAGGACCTTCCGGATCTTGTCCTCCGGCATGTCCATTTCCTTCGCCAACTCTTCCGGTGTCGCTTCCCGGCCGTACTGCTGCAGCATCTGCCGCGAGATGCGGTTGAGCTTGTTGATCGTCTCGATCATGTGCACCGGGATGCGGATGGTGCGGGCCTGGTCGGCGATCGAGCGGGTGATGGCCTGGCGGATCCACCACGTGGCGTAGGTCGAGAACTTGTAGCCGCGGCGGTATTCGAACTTGTCCACGGCCTTCATCAGGCCGATGTTGCCTTCCTGGATCAGGTCGAGGAACTGCAGGCCGCGGTTGGTGTACTTCTTGGCGATGGAGATCACGAGACGCAGATTGGCCTCGACCATTTCCTTCTTGGCCTTGCGCGCCTTGGCCTCGCCGTAGGCCATCGCGCGGCTGATGTCCTTGATGTCCGCCAGTTCGAGGTAGAGCGCCTGTTCGATGGCGATGGTCGCTTCCTGCTCGGCGATGATCTGTTCCTTCACGTCGCGCAGGCCCGAGGACCATTTCTGCTTGCGCTTGAGCATCTCGTCGACCCAACCGAGGTTGGTCTGGTTGCCTTCCCACGCGCGGATGAAGTCCTTGCGCGGCATCTTGGCGATGCGGGTGGAGAGGTCGAGGATGCGGCGTTCGTGTTCCTTGATCTGTCCGAGCACGTCGCGCAGCTTGCGCACGAGGGTGTCGGTGAGCGGCAGCGGCAGCTTCAGGGTCATGAACTGCTCGGCCATGTCCTCGCGCAGCTTGGCCAGCCCCTTGTTGCCGGCGCCCTGCTTGGCGTAGGCCTTCTGGAACCCGGCGTAGGAGGCGGCCAGGGCGTCCATGCGGCGTGCGACTTCGGCCGGATCCGGGCCGGTGGGCGCGGCTTCCTCGGCGGCGCCTTCCTCTTCCTCTTCTTCGTCGATCTCGGCTTCGCCGTCGGCGATTTCGGCGACCGGGATTTCCTCGGCCGGTTCCTCGACGTCGTTGAAGCCGGCGACGATGTCGGCCAGGCGCTTCTTGCCGGCCTTGTGCAGTTCGTATTCTTCGAGCAGCAGCTGCACCGACCACGGGAAGCTGGCCAGCGCGGACATCATCTGGGTCAGGCCTTCCTCGATCCGCTTGGCGATGGCGATTTCGCCTTCGCGGGTCAGCAGTTCGACCGTGCCCATCTCGCGCATGTACATGCGCACCGGGTCGGTGGTGCGGCCGCCTTCGCCATCGAGCGCGGTCAGGGTCGCGGCGGCTTCCTCGGCGGCGGTGTCGTCGACTTCGCGACCGCCGGTGGCGCCATCGGCGAGCAGCAGGGTGTCGACATCGGGCGCGACCTCGTGCACCTCGATGCCCATGCCGTTGATCATGCCGATGATGTCTTCGATCTGCTCGGGATCGACAAGATCATCGGGCAGGTGATCGTTGACCTCGGCATAGGTCAGATAGCCCTGCTCCAGGCCCTTGCTGATCAGTTGCTTGATGTCGGACTGCGGAGCCTGACGTTCGTTGGCCATGAGCGCCACCGTGGGAAAGTGAACCCGTAATTATAACAGCCCCCCGGGGGGATCTGGCGCCGAAACGGGCGGGAACGGCGTCGGAAAGGGTCGGAAAGCGCTGGAACTGGGCGGAAGTCCGGTCGGAGAAACGCACGAAACCGGAGGATCGGGGAGGGTGCCACGACCCGATGTGGTGCGCGCACCGGGCGCATTCAAGCGCCGGGCGCGCGCCGTGTCGTGGTGTTCAGCGGCAGGTGTAGCGGTTCAGGCGCGAAGCAGGAAGGTGACCGGGCCATCGTTGACCAGGCTGACCTGCATGTTCGCACCGAAGCGGCCGGTCTCGACCGCTGAGCGATGATGTTGGCGGCAGTAGGCTACCAGTTCGTCGAAGATGCGCGCTGCTTCCTCGGGCGCGGCCGCGCTGCTGAAGCTCGGCCGCAGCCCGGAACGGGTGTCGGCGGCAAGGGTGAACTGGCTGACCAGCAGCAGGCCGCCGCCGGTGTCGGCGAGGGATCGGTTCATCCGGCCGGCCTCGTCGCCGAAAACCCGGTAGCGCAGCAGGCGTTCGCCGAGTTTCGTCACCTGCGCCGGGCCGTCGCCGGGCTCGACCCCGACCAAGGCCAGCAGACCGGGGCCGATCGCGCCCACGCAGGCGCCTTCGACGGTCACCCGGGCTTCGGTCACGCGCTGGATCAGGACGAGCATGGGGGCGGTCGCAGGAGGGGCTCGATGGGCCGGGAGCGCGAGCATCGCGGGGTCGCGGGTCTCGCGCAAGCCGGCGGGCGACCTTCGTCCCCGGGTGCGGCGATGGGCGCCCCGGTAGACTCGGCGGGATGACCGACCGTTTCGCCCGCCTGCTCTACGCCTTCGCCAGCCTGATCGGCCGCCTTCCGTGGTCGTGGTCGCGCACGCTGGGCGACGCCATCGCCTGGCTGTGGCGGCGCGGTGGCGGGCGCGAGCATCGGGTGGCCGGGCGCAATCTGGAGCTGGCCTACCCCGATCTTCCCGCGGCCGAGCGCGCGACGCTGCAGCGGGCGATCCTGCGCACCACCGCGCGCCAGGCGCTCGAAACCCTGCGTCTGTGGACGCGCCCCCACGCCGAGAACCTGCGGATGATCCGCGAGACGGAGGGCGTGGCGTTGTTCGATGCGGCGATCGCGGCCGGCAAGGGCGTGATCGTGGCCGCGCCGCACTACGGCAACTGGGAGCTGCTGAACCAGTGGCTG
>JAYRTK010000394.1:0-2788 GCA_041919595.1 Lysobacteraceae bacterium | reverse complement strand
AGCGCATGCAGGCGCGGCGGCGCGGGCGACAGGCGCACGTCGGCGATGCAGTAGCTGTCCGGCGACTGCTGGCGGACATCGTCGATCGCCGCCGGCGTGCGCGAGGACGGCAGCAGGGTGGTCTGGCCACGCACGGCGGCGGCGCAGAACGCGACCAGGAAGCGGTAGCGGTCCTCGCACAGGTTGATCGCGCAGGCCGCGTCGGGCAGATCGGCGGCGACGCCGCGGACCTCGGCGAGAAAGGTGTCGAGGGCATGGTGGCCATGACCGTCGAAGGCGAAACAGCGGCCGCCGGGCCCTTCGGCCAGCGCGATCCGCGTCGCGGGGCCGGCGAGTCCTGCGCCGGCGGGTGATTCGATCGCTGCCGACATGTGCCTGCGCCTGCTCCCCTGGGATTGCGGGCCTGCGTGTGCCCGACCCGGGTTTAGCTTACGCTGCGCGACCCGACCGCCTCAAACCGCGCCCCTTTGTCCAACCGCACGTCCTTCGGTCCGGTGCGCTGCGCCTGGTGGCCCTATCGCCGCGGCGAGTCCACCGAGGCCCGCGTCCGCGCCTGGCTGGGCGACCTGTGGGCGCTGCCGCCGGCGGCGCTGCATCTGGCCCGCGACGCCCACGGCCGGCCGTATCTGGACGCCGGCACCCACCGCGTCGATCTGAACTGGAGCCACAGCGGCGAGCGCCTCATCGCCGCCTGCGCCGAACGCACCCGGGTCGGGGTCGACATCGAACTGCTGCGGCCGCGACCGAAGGCCCTGGCGCTGGCGCGGCGGTTCTTCGTCCCCGCGGAAGCCGATGCGCTGCGCGCCGTGGCCGACGACCCGGCCCGGCTGGAGCGCGATTTCACCCGGCTGTGGTGCGCGAAGGAAGCGGTGCTGAAGGCGCACGGCCGCGGGCTGTCGTTCGGGCTGGAGAAGCTGCGCTTCGCGCCCGACGCCGACGGCATCCCGCGACTGATGGACTGCGATCCCGCGCTGGGCCCGCCGGACGCCTGGCGGATCGAGGCCTGGACGCCGGAGCCGGGCTATTGGGCGACGCTGGCCTGGCGGCCGGCACCGTAGCGCGGCGTCGGCGATAATTTCCGCGATGAACCCCGCGATGACCGCCCCCGAACTCCCCGCCAACGCCCGCGCCGACCTCGACGCCGGTCTCGCCACGCTCGGCCTCGATCCGGCATCGGCCGAACCGCTGGCCCGCTATCTGGCGCTGATGCTGCGCTGGAACGCCGCCTACAATCTCACCGCGATCCGCGACCCGCGGGAGATGGTGACCAAGCATCTGCTCGATTCGCTGGCGATGGCGCCGTTCGTCGCCGGCCTGCCGAGCCTGGCGGATCTCGGGACCGGGCCGGGCCTGCCGGGCATCCCGCTGGCGATCGTCACCCCGGGCCTGCGCGTGAGCCTGGTCGAATCCAACGGCAAGAAGGCCCGGTTCATGCGCGAGGCGCTGCGCACCCTGGGTCTGGACAATGCGGAAGTCGTCGAATCGCGGATCGAGGCGCTGGACCGGCCCGGGCAATACGCCGCGATCACCGCCCGCGCGCTGGCCACCCTGCCGCAGATCCTCGCCCTCGGCGGACACCTGCTGGCCGCGGACGGGGTGCTGCTGGCGATGAAGGGCGCCCGCCCGGACGAGGAGATCGCCGCCCTGCCGCCGGGCTGGGCGGTGCGCGCGGTGCAACCGCTGAGCGTCCCCGGACTGGACGCGGAACGCCATCTGGTCACGGTGGCCCGGACCGGTTCCGGCACCGGCTGAACCATCGTCGGACGGCAGCCGCCCCCGGCAACAGGCATAATCTGCGGTTCGGCCCGCGTCCCCCCGGACCCGGGCCTCCCGTTTCATCGACGTTCTCCACCGAAAGACCTCCACCGAGACCCGGACCCGCCCATGGCCCGCATCATCGCCATCGCCAACCAGAAAGGCGGGGTCGGCAAGACCACCACCTCGGTCAATCTCGCCGCCGCGCTGGCGCAGGCGCCCAAGCGCGTGCTGCTGGTCGACCTCGACGCCCAGGGCAACGCCACCATGGGCAGCGGCGTGGACAAGCGCGAGGTCGCCGGTTCCACCTGCGACGTCCTGCTGGAGGAAATGCACGCGGCCGACGTGATCGTGCGCACGCCCGAAGGCTTCGACCTGCTGCCGGGCAACAACGATCTCACCGCCGCCGAGATCGAGCTGATGGACGAGCCCGGGCGCGAACAGCGCCTGCGCCGCGCGCTCGATCCGCTGCGCGACCGCTACGACTTCATCCTCATCGACTGCCCGCCGGCGCTGTCGCTGCTCACCCTGAACGCGCTGACCGCCGCCGATTCGGTGCTGGTGCCGATGCAGTGCGAGTACTACGCACTGGAAGGCCTGAGCGCGCTGCTGCAGACGATCGACGCGCTGAAGGCGAAGCTCAATCCGGCGCTGGAGATCGAAGGCGTGCTGCGCACCATGTTCGACGTGCGCAACAACCTCGCCAACGCGGTTTCCGCCGATCTCACCGCGCACTTCGGCGACAAGGTATTCCGCACCATCGTCCCGCGCAACGTGCGCGTGGCCGAGGCACCCAGCCACGGCGTGAGCATCGTCGGCTACGACAAGGGCTCGCGCGGCGCGATCGCCTACCTCGGCCTCGCCGGGGAAATCATCCGTCACCAGCGCGAACGCGCCCAGAAATCCCGTACCAGTTCCCCGGAGACCTCCGCATGACCGCCACCAAGAAGCGTGGACTTGGCCGCGGCCTCGAAGCCCTGCTCGGCCCCAAGGCCGCGGCGGAGGCGCCCGCGCTCGAAGCCACGCCCGCCGA
>JAYRTK010000393.1:0-2788 GCA_041919595.1 Lysobacteraceae bacterium | reverse complement strand
TGTGTCGATGCCGTCGAAATCCTGGAGCAGGATCGCGACCGCATCCGGTGCGCCGGCCGCGATCGCGCGTGCGACGGCGCGATGTTCGGCCGCTTCGACCCGGTTGCGCAGATCGCGGCCGCTCAGCCCGGCGCAGTGCGCGGCGATCGCTTCCGCACCGCGGTCGGCGTCGAAGGCCAGCGGTTTGCCGCGCAGCATCGTTTTCAGCAGGCGCCGGATCGCGTCGGCGTCGGGCAACGGGATCTCGATCTGTTTGGGCAGGCGCGAAAGCACCGCAGGGTCGATCCGGTCGCGACGGTTGGTGGCCGCGAGCACGAACACCGGTTGCGGTTGGGCGACGATGCCATCCATTTCCTGCAGCAGTTGGCCGACGATTTCGGTGAGGATCGCGTCGTTCTGCTCGCCGCGCGCGGCGGCGACGATGTCGATCTCGTCGATGAACAGCAGCGAAGGCGCCGATTCGCGCGCGCGGTCGAACAGTTCGCGCACCTTCTGCCCGCTCTGGCCGAGATAGCCCTGCTTGATGTCGGCGGTGGACGCGGCGATGAAGCGCAGTCCGGTCTCGTTGGCGAGCGTGCGCGCGATCTGGGTCTTGCCGGTGCCGGGCGGGCCGTACAACAGCAGGCCGCGCGGCACGCCGATGCCGCGCTGGCGGAAGGTCTCGGCGTGCTTCAGCAGTCCGGCGGTGGTCTTCAGCGTGTCCAGCGTCGGCGCCGGCAGGATCAGGGTGTCCCAGCCGGCGTCGGTGGCGGTCGCGGTGGAGCCCTGCCGGCGCATCGTGGTGGTCAGCGTTTCCAGACCCTCGTCGGACAGCGGCTGGCGGGTGCCGTGTTCGCGCGCGACGCGCTTGGCGAGGCCGCTCAGATCGCGTCCGGACATGCCGACGGTCAGTGTTTCGGTCTGCGCCGGCAGCGGTGGCGGGATGCCGAGACGGGCGAATTCCCCGGCCAGGATCTCCAGGCGCTGACGGCCGTCGGGCAGGCCGATCTCCAACTGGTCCTCGAAGCGCGAGAGCAGGGCGGCATCGATCAGATCGCGGCGGTTGGTCGCACCCACCACCCAGACATGGGTCTGCTTGTCGAAGCCGTCCCACTGCGCGAGGAAGGCGGCGACGATCTCCTCGACGAAGCTGTCGCTGCCGGTGCCGCCGCGACGCCCGAACACGGCCTCGCACTCGTCGATGAAGATCACCGACCGCGGTTCGGCCCGGGCCTTGTTCCACAGCGCCTTGACGTTTTCGCCGCTCTGGCCGATGAAGCCGGACTTCAGATCGGTCAGCGACAGCGGGAAGAACGCGCAGCCCATGCTGTCGGCGAAGGCGCGGGCGATGGTGGTCTTGCCGGTGCCGGGCGGGCCGTAGAGCAGCAGACCGCGGGTCGCCGAAGCGCTGCCGGCGGCGAAATGCGCGGCCAGCGAGCCCAGTCGCGCCTTGACCGCAGGCGCCAGCGCGACCTTCGACCAGGCGCGTTCCCAGACCTGTTCGCGGGTTTCGCCGGCGTTCGTGCCCGGAGACTGCAGTTGTCCCGAACGCAGCGCGTGGCTGCGTTCGATGCGGCCGGCGTGTTTCGTATGCCGCTCGCAGGCGGCGTCGAAGTCGCGGACCAGCGCGCGCACGTCCTCGTTCAGGGGCGGCAACGCATCCGCCTGGAACAGATCCCGGTCCCAGACCACCACGGGCAGGCGTCCGGCATTGCGCAGCGGGATCACCGCCAGACCGCGGCCGTGGGCATCGCTGACCGAGATCGCGAACTCACCCGGCGAAAGCCCGCGGACGCCCTTCCAGCCCTCCAGCGCGAAACCGGTGGGGGCGCCCGCGCTGGGGGCCATCAGGCAGACGTAGGGATAGGCGCCGTCGCCGCCGGTGTGTTCCAGCCGCATCAGCCGGAAACGGCAGCGCCACAGCGCGAGTCGCGGCAGGATCAGACGCTCGAGCCCGAGCAGGGCCAGCAGGGCGATGCCGGCGGTCGCCGTGGCGACGCCGGCGGAGACCGGCAACCAGTCCGGCACCGGGATCCCGCTCGGCAGCCAGCCCGGCGGTTGCGCCGGCCAGAGTACGGCGCCGATCGTGGCGAAGATCACCAGCGTGGCCGCCAGCAGCCACCACAGCGAAGGCGCGCGTAGCGGCAGCGACCGGCCCTGCTCACGCCAGTAGCGCGGGCGGCGCAGTAGGCGCTGCAGGCCCAGGGTGGCGAAACGGCGGCGCAGGCGGCCGTCGATGCTGCGCGCGAAGGCCTGCAGTTCCGCTTCCAGCGCCCGGAGATCCTGGTCGCCGCTGTCCGGCCGACCTGCGGCGCCCTGCGAATGCGGATTCACGTCCCTGCCCGTCCTGCGGAATCGATGGTCCTCCGATGATAGCCCGCGGCTCGTGCGGACCGGCCTGCGCTGCGTTTTGCGTTATTGTGATCGAGGTCCGGCTTTGACCCGGACATGCTGCGGCCGGGGGGCGTGGTGGTGCACGCGGGCCCGTCCGGCCCGGCGGTCGCCTTCGCATCGGATGCGTCCCCGGGCCCTGTCGCCGCTGCGGCCGGATGCCGCGTCATTTTCCGGAAGGATTCGTGCCCATGGGCATCCTCAGTTTCAACGAACGCGTGACGATCGCGATCGATCTGGTCACGCGTCGATTCCCGAAGGCGTCGCTGTTGCGTGCCGAAGGTTGCGCCTCGACCGGTCCGACGACCACGCCGATGGCAATCGACCGGTTGCGGGTGCTGTTCCGCAACGACGACAACACGATTCTCGCGGCGGAAGAAACCGGCTACGGCGAGTTCGGGCCGTTGCGGCGGCTCGA
>JAYRTK010000392.1:0-2800 GCA_041919595.1 Lysobacteraceae bacterium | reverse complement strand
AACCGATCAGTTCGGCCCGGCGCTGCCAGAGCGGTTCGGCCAGCCCCACGCCGCCGGGATAGTTGTCGTAGAGATACAGCGTCGGCACGAACGCCTGCGGATCGACCTCGCCGTCGGTATCGTCCGCGGCACGCAATCGTCCGCGTCCGCGCGCATCCGCGACCGCGGACCAGGCGCCGTCGCCGCTGCCCACCGCCTTCTGCAGATCGGCGGCATCGGCCATCGCGGCGATGCGCGCGACCACGTGCAACGCGTAGGCGGCGCCGAGAAATCCGTCCAGCGCGTCCTGCTTCGAGGCGAACAGGCTTTCCAGCACCGGCTGCGACAACTGCCACCACACCGCGGTGGTGTGCAGTTCCGCATCGGGCAGGTTCACCGGGCCGTAACCGATGTTCTCGTGCGTGTAGTAGCGGATCTTCTTGTAGCCGGCGACACGGCGAACCACGTGCACTTCGCCGTGATGACAGACACCGGCGCCCGCGACCGCACCGTCGAAAGATTCCAGCACCTTCAACCGGGTGTAGTCGATCGCATCGGTGTAGTAGTCGACCCGGGTACGGGTCACGAAGGCCTTGCGCCCCGCCCAGTCCAAGGTCTCCACCTGATACGGCGTCGACTGGACCATGTGGATCGCGCCCTCGTACAGCATCAGCGGCGCGGAGCTGAAGTCGACCTCGGCGATGATGGTCTGGCGTCCATCGCTGCGATCGACGACCACGAAGTTGCCGTCGGCGACCGAGCGCAGGCTCACCGCATTGGCCGGATAACTGTCGGCGATCCATTCCCAGGTCCCGCCCTCGGCGTGCAGCACGCCGTCCTCGGTCAGCAGATCCAGCCAGACCCGCGGCTCGATCGGCCCGAAGCGGTCGCCCTCGCGGAACGGCAGCTCGAACGCCGCGCAGCGGATGTGATCGAGCAGGATCACCGGCTGGTCGGGCGCGATCCGCGCGTGCTCGGGCGGCGCGGACGAGAAGAATTCCGGATGTCGCACGATGTACTGGTCGAGCGGATCGGAGCCGGCGATCAACACGCCGATCGACGGCTGCTGCCGGCGCCCGGCGCGCCCGAACCGCTGCCAGGTCGCGGCGATGCCGCCGGGATAGCCGTTGAGGATCACCGCATCCAGACTGCCGATGTCCACGCCCAGCTCCAGCGCCGAGGTCGCGACGATGCCGTCGATCCGACCGGCGCGCATCGCGCGTTCGGCCTCGCGGCGCTCGGTCGGCAGATACCCGCCACGATACGCGCGGATCCGCGCGGGCTTGCGCGGGTCGTGATCGAACACGTCCTTCAGATATTTCGTCAGCACCTCGACCATCGTCCGCGACTGCGCGAACACCAGCGTCTTCAGTCCGGCCCGGATCGCCATGCGCGCGATCCGCGTGCTCTGCGAACGCGCGGACGCGCGCAACCCCAGATCGGGATTGACCACCGGCGGATTCCACAACAGCACATGACGATCGCCGCTGGGCGCGCCGGAATCGTCGATCGCCGTGACCGCACGTCCGATCAGCGCCTCGGCGTGCGCCTGCGGATTGCCGATGGTCGCCGAGCACAGGATGAACTGCGGCCGCGCACCGTAGAACGCGCAGATCCGTGCCAGCCGACGCAGCAGATTGGCCAGATGCGATCCGAACACGCCGCGGTAGGTGTGGATCTCGTCGATCACCACGTAGCGCAGATGCTCGAACAGCTGCGCCC
The DNA here is from genome assembly GCA_041919595.1 of Lysobacteraceae bacterium. Lineage (GTDB taxonomy): Bacteria > Pseudomonadota > Gammaproteobacteria > Xanthomonadales > Xanthomonadaceae > Lysobacter_I. The sequence continues at coordinate 1,099 of JAYRTK010000392.1, read as the reverse complement.
ATTTCGTGTGATGCGGCAGGATGCCCTGATGCAGCATGTCCGGATTGGTGACCACGATATCGCCGTTGAGCCGGATCGCCTGACGCTGGTCGCCCGGCGTGTCGCCGTCGAACGTCGCCGCGCGCACGCCCAGATCGCCCGCCTTCGTCAGTTCCAGCAGTTCCGCCACCTGATCCTGCGCCAGCGCCTTCGTCGGGAACAGATACAGCGCCTTCGCCCGGTCTTCCAGCGCGGCCGCAAGCACCGGCAGCGTGTAGCAGAGGGTCTTGCCCGATGCGGTGGGCGTGACCACCACGACGTCCTCGCCGCGCCGCGTCGCCGCCCAGGCCTCGGCCTGATGGCTGTAGAGCCGATCCACGCCGCGCGCACGCAGCGCGGCGGCGAGTCGCGGCGGCAGATCGCCGGGAAATGCCGCATACCGCCCTTCCCGTCCGGGCACCGTCAACGCACCGGTGATGCGATCGGGGTATTTCGCGGACAACCGGCGGGCGAGCGCGGCGCCGCCGGGTGTGGTGCGCTGCGGCATGCGCTCCGAGTCCTCGAAACGGACGATGGCGGACATCGGCGACACTCCGGCAAAGGGGCCGAAGGTGTAAGCGACTACCGTCTCACCGGATGAGATGCGGGTCGTATCCGCCGTTCGTCGAAACGCCCTACCCGCCACGGTGCGGAGGAGGCACACTCGAGGCGCATCGCAAGAATGTGCACATCAATGCACGTCTGGCGCAGGACCCCGGATGTTTCGAGAACCGATGGCACGTCCGCCTGGACACGCGCATCGCCGGTCCGGCGTTCGTCCGGACCGGTTTCAAGCACCGGCACACGACCTGGCTGCAGACGCTCGACCGCTCAGCTCATCAACGCCTCGGCGGCGACCGAGTTCAGCTCCTGGTCCCAGTCGCTCATCAGGGCGAGGTAGAGCAGTTTCTCGAACTCGGCGTGGAAGCGTCCGACCACCGCATGCGGATCGGGGACGAGCTTGGCGTCGGCGATCATGCCGAAGTGGACCCGGCCGTTGTAGCTGAGGATCGACAGGCCGATGCCGATCGAGCCGGTCTGCGGGACCCAGAACATCATTTCGCGGATCTTGCCCCCGGCC
>JAYRTK010000391.1:0-2804 GCA_041919595.1 Lysobacteraceae bacterium | reverse complement strand
GCCATTCGAGGCCCGCGCTCCAGGTGAACTTGCCCGGATGGTTGCCCGAGTAGCGGTACTGGTCGTAGCGGCCGGCGACGCTGAGGTTGACGGTCTCGTGCAGCGGCGCGCGCAGTTCGCCGGCGAGCGCCCAGCGGTTGCGGCTGCCGTGACCGTCGGAGTCCTTCCAGCTGTAGTAGTAGTACTGGGTGGCCAGCGGATCCGGGTTGAGGTCGTAGGACTGGTTGCCGAACTCCACCACGCCCGCGAAGCCGGCCGGGCCGGCCGGCAGCGTGAAGAGCGCCGGATTGGTGAGGGTCAGCGACAGCGTGTCGGTGCGCGATCTCGGGTGATAGACGGTGCGCGCGGCGATCGCGTCGTATTCGGCGCGGGTCAGCGGGGTGTACAGCCGTGCCGGATCGGCGTTGAAGATCGGGAACAGGTTGCCGTCGCCGTCGTCGTACACGCCCAGTTGCGGCCCGAGGAAGTGGGCGTTGGCGCGCTCGGCGACGATCTGCGGCCAGGAGATCGTGGCGCGGTACTGCGAATGGCTGATCGTGGCCTCGTAATCCCAATCGCCGTCGGCGATCTGGCCGGCGAAGCCGGTCGCGACGCTGAAGGCGTTCTGGGTGTTGCGGATCATGCCGCGGTCCAGACCGCCCATTTCCTCGGGGCTGAACTGGCGCTGCCAGTATTCCACCTGGCCGCTGGCGTCGTTGTAGAAATATCCATCCTCGTTGCCGTCCGGCGCCTGATAGCTCCACGCGGACACATCGCGGAACAGTCCGAGTTTGTGGTGGCTCAGCTGCACGTCGGCGAACCACTGGTGGCCGTTCGCTAACTGGTAGTGGAACGAACCGTAGGCGTTGATGCCCTTGCGCTCGCTGAGGATCGTGCCGTAGCCGATCGCGTCCACGCTGCCGCAGTAGTAGCCGTCGTCGCCGTCGACGCCCCAGCCAGGGCGCACGCTGTAGCCGGTGCTGCCGCCGTTGAGCGAGGACAGTGCGTCGCAGGTCGCCTGACCGGGATCGAGGTATTCGTCGTACCAGTTCGTGCGCAGGAAGGCGCGGCGCGCCACGCGCGAACGATCGGTCGGCGCGTCGATCGTGGAGTCCTGGATGTCGCGCTGATAGGCCCACAGCGGACGCTCATGCTGCAGTTCGGCGCCGAGGACCGCACCGAACGCGCCGCGTTCGAAACCGGAGGTCACGCTCAGATCGTAGGATTCGCCGCCGCCGCGGGTGGTGTCGCCGTAGCGCAGGTCGAGGGTGGTGCCATCGGCCTGACGCTTGAGGATGAAGTTCACCACGCCGGAGATCGCGTCCGAGCCGTACACCGCCGAGGCGCTGCCGGTCAGCACTTCCACCCGCTCGACCATGCCCAGCGGAATGTTGGAAACGTCGGTGAAGTTGCTGCGGCCCTTGAACGGCATCGGGAAGTCGGCGATGCGGCGGCCGTTGACCAGCACCAGGGTATGGTTCGGCCCGAGGCCGCGCAGGTCGACCTGCTGCGCGCCGGGAGAGAAATCGGCGCCGCTGGCGGACTGCTGGCTCTGGGTTTCGCCGCTGTTCTGGGTGATCGCGCGCAGCACGTCGGGCACGCTGACGAAGCCGCCGGCTTCGATGTCGCGCGCGGTCATGACCGTGACCGGTGCCGGGCCCTCGATCCGGGTCCGTGGGATGCGCGAGCCGGTGACCTCGACGCTTTCCAGCTCCTCGGGGGGCGGCGGGGGCGAGGACGGTTCGGCCGCGGCGCCGCCACCGGAGGTGTCTTCCTGCGCGGCGGGCGCGGGCGCGCGCCGGGGCGTGTCGCGACGGACGATGACGACCGCGCCGGTCGTGGGATCGCGCCGCGAAACGAAGCCGCTCTCGCGCAGCAAGCCGTCCAGCGCGGCGTCGGCGCTGGGCGCACCGCGCACGCCGCGGGTGCGGACGCCCTTCAGCTGATCGGAGCGATAGACCAGTTGGGTGCCGGACTGCCGGGCCAGCGTGTCCAGCGCGGCGACGAGTTCGCCGGCCGGCAGATCGATCGGACCGGTGTGGTCGGACGAGCCCTGGGCCTGCGCCTGCAGGGCTGCGGCACAGGCCGCGCTGAGCAGCAGAAGACGAAGCGGTTTCAGCATGGACTTCCCCATGGTTGCGAGTTCACGGTTCGAGAATCGGATTGTCGAGAATCCGATTCTCGAGACCTCGGCGCATCAGGCGCGCCCCCGGGTTCCCGGGACGAACCAGTGCGCGAGATCCCTCCCGGGGGTGGTCAGAGGCTGTGGAGGACGATCAGGTCGCCCCGCTGCTCGACCCGGACGGAGAATCCGGTTTCCAGCAATCGCACGAAGCCGTCGAGATTCGACCAGCGGAAATTGCCGCCGATCCGCAGCGCGGCGACCTCGGGGTCGCCCATCACCAGTTTCCGTGCGCTGAACCGGTTGAATTCCTCCGCGGCTTCCGACAGCGGGGTGTCGTCGAAGCGCAGATAGCCGCCGCGCCATTCCAGGGTGCGTTCGGCGTCGGCCAGCGAGCCCTGGTGGGTGCGTACGCCGTCCCGGGTGACCACGGCGACCGCACCGGCGGGCAGCAGGCGGATCGTGCCGGCGCCGCGCCCGTCGGCCGCGGGCACCTCCAGCCGCACCACGCCCTCCGTCACCACCACGCGCAGATCGGCGTTCGCCCGTCGCACCGAGAACCGGGTGCCCACCGCGACCACCCGGCGGTCGCCGGCGGCGACCACGAACGGTCGCCGTGCATCCTTGGCCGCCTCGAAGAACGCTTCGCCGCCCTGCAGGTCGATCCGCCGCTCCGGTCGCGACAGCGTGATCGCGAGCCGGC
>JAYRTK010000390.1:0-2818 GCA_041919595.1 Lysobacteraceae bacterium | reverse complement strand
GATCCGCAGGATCGGATGTCCCAGCACATGCACGCCGATGCCGCGTTCGGCCAGCGCCATCGTCACCGAGTCGACCAGGAACGGCATGTCGTCGTTGACGATCTGCAGCACGGTGTGCGGCGATTCCCAACCATGCTTGCCGATGACCGGGTTGAACAGGCGCACGTTCGCCGTACCGGCCTTGCGCACGCGGGCGAAATCGAGGAAATCGGCGGCGAGCGCCGCCCAGGCCTCCGCGCTGTGCGCGGGCAGCTCGTCTTCGCTCAGACGCTGATAGAACGCGCCGGCGAACGCGGCGGCATCGTCCTCGCGGCCCTTGCCCGCGCGCTTGCGGATGGCGTCGAGGATGGGAGCGAGCAGGCGCGACTCGTTCGAGCGCGACGCATTCGCACGCGGTTCGCCGCTCACCTGTTTTCGCTGGGTCCGGGTGCGCGGGGCGGAGGCTTTCTTGGTCATGGGCGTTGCGGTCCGTTGGGTGCGCCGGTCGGCGCTGGCCGGGGGGATGTCATGCAGGCGTCGTGCGCGGGGCCGCGCCGACGGCGTCGTGGAATGCGGTCGAGGCGAACGTCCGGCCGGCGTGTCCGTCCCGACCGCCCCCGTCGTTTCGCACGACGCGGAGCGGGGAGGCCACGGCCGGCCGGAGTGTCATCAGCGCAGACCTGTCTCGTTGCGGGCGATGACCAGACGCTGGATCTCGCTGGTGCCCTCGTAGATCTCGGTGATCTTGGCGTCGCGGAAATAACGCTCCAGCGGCATTTCCTTCGAATAGCCCATGCCGCCGTGGATCTGCACCGCCTGATGGGTGATCCACATCGCGGCTTCCGACGCGGTGAGCTTGGCGATGGCCGCCTCGTTGCCGAAACGCGCGCCGCCCTTCTCGAACTCGCCCTTCTGCCAGGCCGCGCGCAGCGTGAGCAGGGTCGCCGCGTCGAGCTTGCACTTCATGTCGGCGATCTTCGCCTGGGTCATCTGGAAGGTGCCGATCGGCGCACCGAAGGCCTTGCGGTCCTTCACGTAGGTCAGCGTTGCTTCGTAGGCGGCGCGGGCGATGCCCAGCGCCTGCGAGGCGATGCCGATGCGGCCGGCGTCGAGCACGCCCATCGCGATCTTGAAGCCCTCGCCTTCGGTACCCAGGACTTCATCAGCCTGGACCACGTAGTCGGTGAATTCGATCTCGCAGGTGGCGGAGGCGCGGATGCCGAGCTTCGGCTCGGTCTTGCCGCGATGGAACCCCTCGCGGGTGGTGTCGATCATGAAGGCGGTGATGCCGCGGGCGCCCTTGTCGGGATCGGTCATCGCGAACAGCACGATGTACCTGGCCACCGGGCCGGAGGTGATCCAGCTCTTCTTGCCGTTGACGACGAAACTGCCGTCGGCCTGCTTCACCGCCTTGCAGCGCATCGCGGTGGCGTCGGAGCCGGATTGCGGCTCGGTCAGGGCGAAGGCGCCGATCTCGCGGCCTTCGGCGATCGCGCGCACGTACAGCTGCTTCTGCGCTTCGGTGCCGAACTTCAGGATGCCGTTGCAGAACAGCGAATTGTTGACCGACATGATGGTCGAGTGCGCGGCGTCGGCCGCGGCCACCTCGATCATCGCCAGCACGTAGCTGATCGGGTCCATGCCGGCGCCGCCGTATTCGGCCGGCACCTCGATCCCCATGAGGCCGTTTTCGCCGAGGGTCCGCATGTTCTCGACCGGGAATTCGCCGGTACGGTCGAAGTGCTCGGCGCTGGGCGCGATCTTCTCCTGCGCGATGCGGCGGGCCACGTCCTGAATCATCAACTGCTCTTCGGTGAAGCGGAAATCCACGGTCGCACCCTCGCGATGAAATCGAAACCAATATTGTAGCCATCGGGGCCGCCCAACCCCAGCGTGGCCGACCGTGCTTGACCTCGCGGCCGCCGGGGCCGAAAATCATCTTTGTATCGCGATATTGAGATATGAGGCCCGCACAATGGACCTGGAAGCCTGGTCGGCCCGACTGAAGGTGCTGGCGGACGCCACCCGCGTGCGCCTGCTCGCGCTCCTGGAGCACGAGGAACTGACCGTGGCCGAGTTGTCCTCGATCACCCGGCTGGCGCAGCCTCGGGTGTCGACCCATCTGGCGCGCCTGAAGGAAGCCGGGCTGGTCCGCGACCGTCGCGCCGGGGTCTCGGCGTACTACCGTTTCGACGAGGAAACGCTGGATGCGGCCCAGCGCGTGCTCTGGCGGACGCTCCGCGAGGGCAGCGACGATCCCCTGCTGCGCCAGGACGCCGAGCGCATCCCGCCGGTGCTGGCCGCGCGCGCCGCCGACGCCAACTGGGCGGACAGCGTGGCCGGCGACATGGAACGCCACTATTCCCCGGGCCGGACCTGGGAAGCGCTGGCACGGTCGGCCCTGCCGCTGCTGGCGCCGGGCCGGGTGCTGGACATCGCGTCCGGCGACGGCGTGCTGGCCGAGCTGCTGGCCCCCCATGCGCAGGAATACGTCTGCATCGACGCCAGCGCCCGCGTGGTCGCGGCCGCCAGCGAACGCCTGCGCCGCTTCGTGCACGTGCAGGTCCGCGAGGGCGACATGCACGCCCTGCCCTACGCCGACGGCCACTTCGACCTGGTGGTGCTGATGCACGCCCTGACCTATGCCGCCCGGCCGGCGGTGGCGGTGGCCGAGGCCGCGCGCGTGCTGCGTCCCGGCGGCCGGCTGCTGCTCAGCAGCCTCGCCCGGCACGAACACCGGGCCGCGGTCGCGGCCTTCGGTCACGTCAATCTCGGCTTCACCGACAAGGAACTGCGCAGATTCATGGAAAAGGCCGGACTGGAGATCGCGAACTCCGAA
>JAYRTK010000389.1:0-2825 GCA_041919595.1 Lysobacteraceae bacterium | reverse complement strand
CGTGGCGCGGGACGCCGCCGTGCGGGGCCCGGTCGTGGCGGTCGTGGCCGCAGGCGCCGCCGTGCTCGATCTGCAGGGTCGGGTGGTTGATGCCGAAGCGTGTGTCGAGGTCGCGGATCAGCGCGTCGAGGAAACTGTCGTGATCTTCGCCGCGCCCCTCGTCGGTGGGCCGGACCAGATGTGCGGTCATCGCGATCTCGCCCGCGCCCAGCGACCAGATGTGCAGGTGGTGCACCGCCCGGACCCCGGGGCGGGCGGCGAGGAAGGTCTCGACCTCGGCGTGGTCGATCCCGCGCGGGACCGCGTCCATCGCCGCATCGAAGGCATCGCGCAGCAGGCGGAAGGCCCCCGCCGCGACCACCGCGGCCACCAGCACCGCGGTCGCCGGGTCCAGCCAGCGCCAGTCGAACCAGAGCATGCCCATCCCGGCCAGGACCGCCGCCAGCGACACCGCGGCGTCGGCGATCAGGTGCAGGAAGGCGCCGCGGCGGTTCAGGTCGTGGTCGTGGCTGTGGCCGTGTCCGTCGCGCAGGAACCAGGCGGCGCCCAGATTGACCGCGATGCCGATGGCGGCGATCACGATCACCGGCAGCGCCGGGATCGCTGGCGGATCGGCGAACCGGCGCACGGCCTCCCAGCCCAGGGCGCCGCTGAATCCGACCAGCAGCAGCGCGTTGCCCAGCGGCGAGAGCAGGGTGGCGCGACGCCAACCGTAGGTATGCCGGCCGGTCGGCGCGCGGCGGGCCATGACCGCCGCGGCCCAGGCCAGCGCCAGGCCCAGCACATCGCCGAAGTTGTGCAACGCATCCGACAGCAGCGCCAGCGAATCGGTCCAGAACCCGTAACCCGCTTCCAGGAGCGTGTAGACCAGGTTGATCAGCAGCGCGACCGCGAACGCGCGGGTGCCGGTGGAAAAGCCGTGCGCATGATCGTGCGGGTCCGCGTGATCATGCGCATGGTCATGCCGATGACCGTGCGGGTGATCGTGTGGTGCGTGGGTCCGGGTCATCGGCGGATGGTGCCATGGTCGCGCGGGCGGACACTATCCGTCCGCATCGCAGGGCCGCGCCGCGGAACGCGCGCATGCCGGTACCCGTGGCGACACGGGGGCGACATGCGATCGTCGGCCGCGGGCGTCGACCTCACTCGCGCGTCAGACGTTTCAGCAGCGGCGTGGCCAGGAACAGCAGCGCGCCGGCGCCGATCCCGATCCACATCATGTCGGTGAACACGTCGGCGTACAGCGCCAGCGCCGCGGGCACGTCGTACTTGCCGGCGGCATCGGGTTCGATCGTCGCCCAGGTGCCGAGACGGCCGGCGATGATCTCGCCGAAGGCCGAGAACAGGAACCACGCGCCCATCATCAGGCCCACCGCGCGCGGAATCGACAGTCGCGTCACCGCCGACAGGCCCACCGGCGACAGCACCATCTCGCCCATCACCAGCACCGCATAGGCCAGCACCATCCACCACAGGCTGGTCTTGCCGGCCTCGCCCGGATTCGCGGCCGCGAAGGCCAGCACGCCGAACGACAGCCCGCAGAACACCAGGCCCCAGGCGAATTTCGCCGGATAGCTCGGGTTGAGGCCGGCCTTGTCCAGCTTCGGCCACAGCCAGGCGAAAGGGAAACTGAAGAGGATCACGAACAGCGCGCCGATGGCGGTGGTCTGGCCGGCGGTCCACTCGATCCCGAACGTGGTGCGATCCATGCCGATGTCGGCCATCAGCACCCAGGGGCCGTAGGTCTGCTCGTACAGGCCCCAGAACAGCGCGCTGACGGTGATCAACACCATCAGCATGATCATGCCGCCCTTCTCGGCGCGGTTCAGGCCGGAGAACATCAGGCGGATGAACCACAGATAGAGCACCGCGCCCATCACCACCGCGACCACTTCGGTCAGCGTCACTTGATGACCGCCCATCAGCTTGGTCAGCGGACCGAAATCGATCTTCGTCTGCAGCACCTGCCACACCACGACCGCCAGGATCAGGCCGCCGAGATAGATCAGCCACTCGCGCGACAGACCGGCGAACGCGGGCGTTTTCAGCATCGCCGGATCGGCCGGTTCGGCATGGCCGTGCAGATGCTTCTGCCCGAGCACGAACTGCACCAGGCCCAGCGCCATCATCACGCCGGCCAGCGCGAAACCGTAGCCCCAGCCGATCTTTTCGCCGATCCAGGCGACGATCAGCGACGACAGGAACGCGCCGACGTTGATGCCCATGTAGAAAATGGTGAAGCCGGAATCGCGGCGCGGATCGTCGGCGCTGTAGAGGCGCCCGACAATCGTCGAGATGTTGGGCTTGAGGAAGCCCACGCCGACGCCGATCAGCGCCAGCGACAGATACATGATCTGGATCGCGACGCCATCGCGGACCGCATTGTCCGGCGTGGTGCCGGTGGCCGCGCTGCCGGTCCAGGCCATGCCGAGCTGGCCGAGCACGAGCAGGATGCCGCCGAACAGGACGGCCTTGCGCATGCCCAGGTAGCGGTCGGCGAGCAGGCCGCCGAGCAGCGGCAGGGCGTAGGCCAGACCGGCATAGGTACCGAGCAGGATGGTGCCGTCGGCCTGCGCGAAGAGATGGTGTTTGACGAGGTACAGCAGCAACAGCGCCTTCATCCCGTAGAAGGCGAAGCGCTCCCACATTTCGGTCAGGAAGCAGACGTACAGGCCTTTCGGATGGCCGAGGAATTCGTCCTGGGCGGACAGGGCGGGAGCGGTGGTGGACACGGCGGATTCCGGTGAGACGACCGGCGGAGTATGCCAGCGCGGGGCGGGAAGCGTGCCAATGGCCTCCCGGGGGTGCCTTTCGGACTATGCCCG
>JAYRTK010000388.1:0-2847 GCA_041919595.1 Lysobacteraceae bacterium | reverse complement strand
ACGGCCGCCGTCCACCTGACGTTGCTCCTCGCGCTGCCCGGCATCGCCGCGGCGCAGGACGCTTCGCAGGAAGAGAGCACCCTCGACACGATCAGTGTCACCGGCACCCGCATCAAGCAGACCAACGCCGTCACCGCACAGCCGGTGTACGTCATCGACCGCGCCAAGATCCAGGAAAGCGGTGTCGCCAGCGTCGGCGAGCTGCTGCAGCAGCTCACCGCCAGCGGCAAGGCGCTGAACGCCAAGTTCAACTCCTCGGGCAACTTCGGCTATCCGCCGGACGGCAGCGGCATCGGCGCCGGTTCGGCCCAGGTCGATCTGCGCAACCTCGGCTCGCAGCGCGTGCTGGTCCTGGTCGACGGCATCCGCTGGGTCAACGAATCCTCGGCCTCGGGCGTCAGCGGCAGCGCCGACCTCAACACCATCCCGCTGGCCATCATCGAGCGCGTCGAAGTGCTCGAAGACGGCGCCTCGGCGATCTACGGCTCCGACGCCATCGCCGGCGTGGTCAACATCATCACCCGCAAGAATTTCCAGGGCGCCGAACTGCACACCTACTACGGCGAATACAGCCGTGGCGGCGAAACCAAGGAAGCCTCCTTCACCTTCGGCACCGGCGGCGACGGCTGGAACGCGGTGTTCGGCGCCAATTACTACGATCAGGACCAGATCAGTTCGGCCGACTGGAATCAATCGTCGTTCCCGGTTCCCGGCGGCGGTCTGGATTTCGGCAGCTCGGGCACGCCGCAGGGGCGTTTCCGTTTCTGCGATCCCGCGCAGCCGGTCGGATCGCCCGGTTTCTGCGGCGACGCCACGAACCCGGCGCAGTTCTACAACATCACCTTGAATCCCGGCACCACGACGCCGGTCTTCGTTCCGGGCAACCCGGACGGCGGCACCTACAACCAGTTCGACAGCGCCGACCGTTTCAATTTCGCGCCCTTCAACCTGCTGTTGACGCCCAGCGAACGCAAGTCGGTGTTCGCCAGCATCAACATCGATCTCAGCGACAACACCCGCCTGCACATCAAGGGTCTGTTCAACAACCGCCAGTCCGCGAACCAGGCGGCTCCGGAACCGATCTTCGTGGGTCCCGGCGCGGGCACCGGCGGCATCGCCGACACCATCTCGATCCCGGCGAACCATCCGTTCAATCCCTTCGGGATCGCACTGGACGCCAATTCGAACTTCCTCTTCATCGGCCGTCGTCCGCTCGAAGTCGGTCCGCGCATCTTCCGTCAGAACGTCGATACCTGGTACTTCAACATCGGTCTCGACGGCCTGCTCGATTTCGGTGATCGCAGCTACGGCTGGGACGCCAACTACGTGCATACCCGCAATTCGGCGACCCAGCGCTTCACCAACGGTTACAACATCGCGCGCATCCGCACCGCACTGGGCGACCCGGCGGTCTGTGCCGCGACCCCGGGCTGCACCCCGCTGGATCTCTTCGGCGGCCAGGGTCGCCCGTTCACCCGGCAGATGATCGACTGGATCATCACCGACCAGCGCGACGCCAGCACCCAGGAACTGGACATCTTCTCGGCGAACGTCACCGGCGATCTGTTCTCGATCGGCGATCGCACCGCCGGCTTCGCGGCCGGCGCCGAGTATCGCCGCTACAAGGGCGATTTCGATCCCGATCCGCTGCGCCAGACCGGTGAATCGCAGGACTCGTTCGCGGCGCCGATCTCGGCGTCCTACGATGTGACCGAGGTCTACGGTGAATTCAACTTCCCGGTGCTCGCGACCCTCGACCTGACCGCCGCCCTGCGCTGGTCGGATTATTCGACCTTCGGCAGCGCCACCACCGGCAAGGTCGGTTTCCGCTGGCAGCCGATCGAGGACCTTGTGGTCCGTGGCACGTATTCGCAGGGCTTCCGCGCGCCGAACCTCGGCGAGCTCTACGGCCTGACGCAATTCGGCGCCACCCTGGTCGATCCCTGCGGACCGACCAATCAGGTCATCGTCGACACCACCGATGGCATCTCCCCGGGTCTCGAAGCGGCCTGCGTCGCGGCGGGCGTGCCCAACGGTTTCGAGCAGGCCAACACGCAGATCACCACCTTCACCGGCGGCAACCCGGATCTCGATCCGGAAGAGTCCGACAGCTGGACGCTGGGCGCCGTCTACAGCCCCGGCTGGGCCGAGAACGCCTCCTGGTCGCGCAAGCTCGACTTCGAGCTGAGCTACTACAACCACAAGATCGACGGCGCCATCCAGGCCAACGATCTGCAGGGCCTGCTCGATGCCTGCTACGGCGCCCAGAACGGCACGGGCCCCGCCTGCACTCCGTTCACGCGCATTTCCAGCGGTGACCTGCGTCCGCCGAACAACTTCCTCGCCAATCTCGGCCAGGTCGAGACCGACGGTGTGGATATCAAGGTCAACTGGTTGAGCCCCGAGTGGAGTTTCGGCAGCCTGAGTGCTTCGTTGCAGTCGACCTACGTGAACGACTACGAGGCCGTCGATGCCCAGGGCAACGTGTCCGCCCGTGGGGTGGGTATCGAAGTCGCCGACAGCGCGATTCCGGAGTGGCAGTCGAACCTGCAGGTGGGCTGGCAGCGTGGCGACTTCGGCCTGACGGTGAACACCCGTTACATCAGCAGCGTCGAGGAGACCTGTGCGGGCGTCGAAGGTCTGCCGGGCTGCGTCGACGTGGCCACCAACAAGCTGGGCGCGACGACCTACCACGACATGCAGTTCTCGTGGAAGAACGCGTTCACCCTCGATGGCCTGAAGCTCTCGCTGGGCGCCAACAACATCTTCGGCAAGGAAGCGCCGATCTGTCTGGGATGCTCGCTCAACGGCTACGACGCCGGTACCTACGATCTGCCGGGTTCGTTC
>JAYRTK010000387.1:0-2861 GCA_041919595.1 Lysobacteraceae bacterium | reverse complement strand
CGCGGTCCCGGAAAAACCATCCGCACGAATGCAGACCGTTTTTCCGGACTTTCCCGTCCTCCTGGACCGAATACGAGGCACATCCTGTAGCCTCATTTCGTGATCTGGGCGGCCGGAGCCGCCGAAAGAGGCGCGCATTGTACAGCAGCCTGCGCGCCCTTGCCAGCCGGGGCCGCCCGGATCGGATCCGGACGGCCGGAGTCGGCCGCGACTCACTCGTCGCCGTCGCCCTCGAGCATGTCGGGAACGGCATTGCCCGCGGCCTCGACCGGGGCGGCATCCGCCACGACCGCGTCCATCGCCGGTGCCGGCGCCGGGATCGAAGCCGGGGCCGCGGACAGCGTCTCCATCTCCGAATCGGTCAGACCGGTGGCGCTCTTGCGACGCTGGCTGTGGTAGGCCAGACCGGTACCCGCCGGGATCAGACGACCGACGATCACGTTCTCCTTGAGGCCGCGCAACGTATCGCGGGTGCCGCGGACGGCGGCCTCGGTGAGCACGCGGGTGGTCTCCTGGAACGAGGCCGCCGAGATGAACGACTCGGTCGCCAGCGAAGCCTTGGTGATGCCGAGCAGCACCGGGTCGTACTGGGCGAGGATCTCGTTCTTCGAGGCCAGGCGCGCGTTCTCTTCGATCAGGCGCTGACGCTCGACCTGTTCGCCGTTCAGGAACTTGCTGTCGCCCTGGTCGGTGATTTCGACCTTGCGCAGCATCTGACGGACGATCACTTCGATGTGCTTGTCGTTGATCTTCACGCCCTGCAGACGGTAGACGTCCTGGATTTCCTTGGTCAGGTACGAGGCCAGCGGCTCGACGCCGAGCAGGCGCAGGATGTCCTGCGGGCTGGGTTCGCCGTCGACGACGGTTTCGCCCTTCTGCACGTGCTCTCCTTCGAACACGATGATCTGGCGGTACTTCGGAATCAGCTCCTCGTGCTCGCTGCCGTCGGTGTCCTTGATGATCAGGCGCTGCTTGCCCTTGGTGTCCTTGCCGAAGCTGACGATACCCGAACGCTCGGCGAGCACCGCCGGATCCTTCGGCTTGCGCGCTTCGAACAGGTCGGCCACGCGCGGCAGACCACCGGTGATGTCGCGGGTCTTCGAGGCTTCCTGCGGGATCTTGGCGACCACGTCGCCCACGCCGACCGGCGCGCCATCCTGCAGGTTGACGATCGAACGCGGCGGCAGCAGATACTGCGCCGGCAGATCGGTGCCCGGGATGGTCAGATCCTTGCCGTTGCCGTCGACGATGCGCACCAACGGACGCAGATCCTTGGCCTGGGTGCCGCGACGCTTCGGATCGGTGATTTCGCGCGAGGCGAGGCCGGTCAGTTCGTCGGTCTTCTCGATGACGGTCACGCCGTCGACGAAGTCGATGAAGCGCATGAAGCCGGCGACTTCCGACACGATCGGGTGGTTGTGCGGATCCCAGTTGGCCACGGTCTGGCCGGCCTTGATCTCGCCGCCGTCCTTGACCTGGATGGTGGCGCCGTAGGGCAGCTTGTAGCGCTCGCGCTCGCGGCCGTGGCCGTCGAGCACCGACAGCTCGCCCGAACGCGACACCGCGACCAGGTGGCCGGCGCTGTGGCTGACGTGCTTGAGGTTGTTGAACTTGATGGTACCGGTGGTCTTGACCGTGACGTTGTCGATCGCCGCCGCTCGCGAAGCCGCGCCGCCGATGTGGAACGTACGCATGGTCAGCTGGGTGCCGGGCTCGCCGATCGACTGCGCGGCGATGACGCCGACCGCTTCGCCGATGTTGACGATGTGGCCACGGGCCAGGTCGCGGCCGTAGCAGTGCGAGCAGACACCGAACGACGAGGCGCAGGTGATGGTCGAACGGACCTTGATCGACTGCACGCCGGCGTCTTCGAGCTTCTGCACCCAGGCTTCGTCGAGCAGGGTGTTGCGGACGACGAACGGATCTTCGTCGTTGCCCGGCAGGAACACGTCCTCGGCCACGACACGGCCCAGCACGCGATCGCGCAGCGGTTCGACCACGTCGCCGCCTTCGACGATCGGGGTCATCATCAGGCCTTCGAGCGTGCCGCAGTCGACCTCGGTGATCACCACGTCCTGGGCCACGTCGACGAGGCGACGGGTCAGGTAACCGGAGTTCGCGGTCTTCAGCGCGGTATCCGCGAGGCCCTTACGGGCGCCGTGGGTCGAGATGAAGTACTGCAGAACGTTCAGGCCTTCGCGGAAGTTCGCGGTGATCGGCGTTTCGATGATCGAGCCGTCGGGCTTGGCCATCAGGCCGCGCATGCCGGCGAGCTGACGGATCTGCGCCTGCGAACCACGCGCGCCGGAGTCGGCCATGATGTAGATCGAGTTCATCGACTTCTGGTCGATGGTCTCGCCCTTGGCGTTCTGGACCTTCTCGGTGCCGATCGTGTCCATCATCGCCTTGGCGACGCGTTCGTTGGTGCGCGACCAGATGTCGACGACCTTGTTGTAGCGCTCGCCGGCGGTGACCAGACCCGACTGGTACTGCTGCTGGATTTCGAGGACTTCGGCCTCGGCTTCGCCGAGGATGCCCTTCTTCTCCAGCGGGATGGTCATGTCGTCGATGCCGATCGACACGCCCGAGCGGGTCGCGTAGGCGAAGCCGGTGTACATCAGCTTGTCGGCGAACACGACCGTGTCCTTCAGGCCCAGCTGACGATAGCAGCTGTTGATCAGGCGGCTGATGTTCTTCTTGGTCAGCTCGGTGTTCACCAGCGCGAACGGCAGGCCGACCGGCAGGATTTCCTGCAGCAGGGCGCGGCCGACGGTGGTGTCGACGATGGCGGACTTCTGCTCGCGCAGACGCTTGCCGGTGTCGGGATCCTCGCTGATCACGGTCTCGACGATGCGGACCAG
>JAYRTK010000386.1:0-2865 GCA_041919595.1 Lysobacteraceae bacterium | reverse complement strand
CACCCATTACGAACGCATCGTCGTCGGCGGCGCCGCGCCGGTGCGTTCCACGCTTTCGTTGCCCGTGCAGACCCAGCCGGCCTCCGCGGCCGGCAAACCCTTCCTGGAGCGCCGCGAACTGGGCGTGGTGAACGTCGCCGACGGCGATGGCACCGTGACCGTCGACGGCGTCGCCTACACCCTGAAGCCCAAGGACGCGTTGTACGTGCCGATGGGCAGCGCCGAGGTGACGTTCGCGTCCGCCGATCCTGCGAATCCCGCGCGCTTCTATCTGTTCTCGACGCCGGCGCACGCGTGCTACGAAACGAAGCACATCTCGATCGCGCAGGCGGTGCCGCTGGAACGCGGCGCGCTGGAAACCTCGAACGAGCGCACGATCTACCAGTACATCGTTCCGGCCACCTGCCGGTCGTGCCAGTTGCTGCTCGGCCTGACCCTGCTGAAGACCGGCAGCGTGTGGAACACGATGCCGCCGCATCTGCACGACCGCCGTTCGGAGGTCTATTTCTACTTCGGCCTGGGCGGCGACCAGAAGGTCATGCATTTCATGGGCGTTCCCGCCGACATGCGCCATCTGGTGATCGGCGACGAGGAAGCGGTGGTGTCGCCGCCGTGGTCGATCCACATGGGTTCAGGCACACGCAACTACGGCTTCATCTGGGCCATGGGCGGCGAGAACCTCGACTACACCGACATGCAGCAGCTCGACATCTGCCAACTCAAGTGAGGCGCGCATGAGCACGGCACTCTTCGATCTGGGCGGCAAGGTCGCATTGATCACCGGCGGCAACACCGGGTTGGGGCAGGGCATCGCGGTGGCGCTGGCCGAGGCCGGTGCGGATATCGCGGTCGCCGGCATCTCGCCCGCGCCCGAAACCGCCGCGCGTGTGCGTGCGCTCGGCCGCCGCTTCATCGACATCCAGGCGAATCTGGTCACCGTCGAACCGATCCCGCGCATGGTCGAGGAGACTCTCGCGGCATACGGCCGTTTCGACATCCTGGTCAACAACGCCGGCCTGATCCGCCGCGCCGATGCGGTCGATTTCAGCGAGCAGGACTGGGACGACGTGATGAACGTGAACCTCAAGTCCGCGTTCTTCCTGTGCCAGGCCGCGGGCCGGCATTTCATCGCCAACGGCGGCGGCAAGATCGTCAACATCGCCTCGATGCTGTCGTTCCAGGGCGGCATCCGCGTGCCCTCGTACACCGCCAGCAAATCGGGCATCGCCGGCATCACCCGCCTGCTCGCCAACGAGTGGGGCGCGAAGGGCGTGAACATCAACGCGATCGCGCCCGGTTACATGATCACCAACAACACCGCGCAGCTGCGCGCGGACGAAGCGCGCAACAAGGCGATCCTCGACCGCATCCCGGCCGGGCGCTGGGGCACGCCGTCGGATCTCGCCGGTGCGGCGGTGTTCCTCGCCAGCCGAGCCAGCGATTACGTCAACGGCGCGATCCTTCCGGTCGATGGCGGCTGGCTGGCGCGCTGAATCCATGTTGCGCAGGTGCCTCGCGTGCGTCGTGCTGCCGCTCTGCGCGGCGGTGGCGCATGCCGGGGACCCGCCGGCACCTCCCGTCCCGCGTCGCGTCTTCATCGCTGGCGATTCCACCGCCAGCCAGTACGGACCGGACCGCGCGCCCCGCCAAGGCTGGGGCATGCAGCTCCAGTCGTTTCTCGATCCGAAGGTCTGGGACGTGCGCAACCACGCCCAGAGCGGCCGCAGCGCGCGCAGCTTCATCGAGCAGGGCTGGCTCGACGGCATCGCGAAGGATCTGCGTCGCGGCGACGTGCTGCTGATCCAGTTCGGCCACAACGACGCGAAGGTCGAGGATCCCGCACGCTACAACGAGCCGCGCGAGGCGTTTCCGGCATGGCTGATGCGTCATGTCGCGCTGGCGCGGGGAAAAGGCGCGACCCCGGTGCTGATCACGCCGGTGGCGCGGCGCAAGTTCGATCACGGCCAGTTGCTCGACACCCATGGCCTGTACGCGCAGGCGGTGCGCGACCTCGCCGCGCGCGAGAAGATCGGCCTGATCGATCTCAATGCCGCCAGCATGGACTGGCTGCGCGCGCTCGGCGACGAACCGTCGAAGCTGTTCTTCATGCATGTGCCCGAAGCGCGCAGCCCCGATCAGCCGCAGACCGACGACACGCATTTCCGCGAACGCGGTGCGGCAGCGGTCGCCTGTCTGGTCGTGGCGGGCTGGAAGGCGATCGATCCCGCGCTGGCGCCTACCGTCGTGCGCGATACCGATTGCGGCGCGCAGCCGACCGCATTGGCGGATCGTGCGGCGCAGCCGCACCCCTCGGATGTCGTCGCCACCGCCGTCCTCGCCCGGCCGCAGCCGGCTCCGCACGGTGGCGCAGGGGAGACCACCGCATTCCCGATGTTCGCCGATGCGCCGGACTTGCCCTGGTTCATGCGCAAGCGCGCGCTGCATCGCGGGGCCGGGATCGGTCTGCACCAGCACACCCATGACGAGGTCTACTACGTGCTGGAAGGCCGTGGCCTGTATCTGCTCGATGGCGAGGTCCACGCCGTGTCCGCCGGCGACGCGATGCTGACCCGCACCGGCAGTACCCACGCGCTGTACCAGGATGGCGATGCCGATCTGGTGATCCTGATCGTCTATCCGCGCCTCGAAGGTGGGCGCTGAGGCCGGACCGGGCTCTCGACAAGTCCACGTTCACTCCCGGATACGCAAAACGCCCGCGCAGGGCGGGCGTTTTGCGTATCTGGCGGAGAGAGGGGGATTCGAACCCCCGAAGCGCGGTTTAGACGCTTACACACTTTCCAGGCGTGCTCCTTCAACCACTCGGACACCTCTCCGGATTGCCTGACGGACCGGCGTCCTGCCGCG
>JAYRTK010000385.1:0-2883 GCA_041919595.1 Lysobacteraceae bacterium | reverse complement strand
TCGTCGGCGGCGACGGACGCCGGCGCGGCGACCGTCGTGAACGCGCCCGCCAGTTCCATCGGACCGATGGTGTCGCCCGGCGCCAGCGCGGCCAGGCGCCAGCACAGATTCTCCAGTTCGCGCACGTTGCCGGGCCAGTCGTGCGCCTGCAGCCGCTGCAGCGCGGCGGGCGCGAAGCGCTTGGCCGGTGCGTCGAAGCGCGCGGCGGCGGCGCGCAGAAACCGTTCGGCGAGCCGCGGAATGTCGCCGCGCCGCTCGCGCAGCGGCGGCAGCTGCAGGCGGACCACATCGAGCCGGTGCAGCAGGTCGGCGCGGAAACGGCCTTCGGCGACCAGCGCGCCGAGATCCTGATGGGTCGCGGCGATCACCCGCACATCGACCCGGATCAGCTCGCGCCCGCCGACGCGGAAGAATTCGTTCTCCGCCAGCACGCGCAGCAGGCGGGTCTGCAGCGGCAGCGGCATGTCGCCGATCTCGTCGAGGAACAGGGTGCCGCCATCGGCCTGCTCGAACCGGCCGATGTGGCGCCGGGTCGCACCGGTGAAGGCCCCGGCTTCGTGGCCGAACAATTCGCTTTCCAGCAGTTCGGCCGGGATCGCGGCGGTGTTGAGCGCGACGAACGGGCGCTGCGCGCGCGGCGATTCGCGATGCAGCGCGCGCGCCACCAGCTCCTTGCCGGTGCCGGTTTCGCCGGTGATCAGCACCCCGAGCGGCGCCTGGGCGAGCCGGCCGATGGCGCGGAACAGGGCCTGCATCGCCGGGGTGTCGCCGATCAGCGCGTCCTGCGTCGACGGCGCCGGCGCGCTGTCGGCCGGCGGCGGCGTGTCGGTCCGCGCGGCCGCGCGGGCGGGCGCGAGCGCCTGCTCCGCCAGCGCGACCGCGGTATCGAGATCGAAGGGCTTGGACAGGAATTCGTGCGCGCCGCCGCGGAACGCCCCGGCGGTGCTGGCGATGTCGGTGTAGGCGCTCATCACGATCACCGGCAATTGCGGATACCGCGTCTTCACCGCCTCCAACAGCACCAGGCCGTCGTCGCCGGGCATGCGCACATCGGTGAACAGCAGATCCGGTGCCGGCCGCGAGGCCAGCGCATCCAGCACCGCGCGCGCCGAGTCGAACGCGGTCACCGCATGCCCGGCCTCGCGCAGCGCGGTGGCGAGCACGAAACGCACGGCGCGGTCATCGTCGACCACCCAGACGTGGGCGCCGACATCGGCATCAGGCAGGGTCATGGGTCTCGTCCGTGGAGTCGCGGGTGGAGTCGGGGCCGGGACCGTGGTCCGCATGGCGAGCGTCGTGCGGTCCGGCGTGCGGCGCGTCGAGGTGCGGCGCCGGGTATGGCAGCAGCAGGGTGAAGACGGTGTGGCCGGGACGCGAGCGATACCCGAGCGAGCCGCGATGCTCGCGCGCGACCTGCTGCGCCAGCGCCAGTCCCAGCCCGGTGCCTTCGGCGCGACCGCTCACCAGCGGCAGGAAGACCTGCTCCGCCAACGACTCGGGCACGCCATGGCCGTCATCGGCGATCTCCAGCCGCAGCACCCGCGCATGGGTCGCGTCGCCGATCCGCACCCCGCGCTCGACCCGCGTGCGCAGACTGACATTGGCCGCGCCGGCCTGGATCGCGTTGCGCACCAGATTCCAGACCGCCTGGGTCAGACGATCGGCGTCGCCGGGCAGCTCCGGCAGCGACGGGTCGTAGTCGCGGATCAGTTTCACCGCCCAGCCTGCATCGCTCTCGGCCAATCGCAGGACGCGCTCCAGCACGACATGGATGTTGAGCGGCTCGTGCGCGCGGGCGGGGGCCGGCGACAGCAGGCGATCGATCAGTTCGGTCAGGCGCGCGACTTCCGACTCGATCAGCCCGGTGAGTTCGCGGCCCTCGTCGTCGGCGACCCGCCGCGACAGCAGCTGCGCCGCGCCCTTCAGGCCCGCGAGCGGATTGCGCAGCTCGTGCGCCAGCCCGCGCAGCGCCGCCGACAGCGCCGACGGCAGCATCGTGGCCGGATCCTCGCCGGGAAATTCGTCGACCGGGTGCGCTTCCAGCCACCAGCCGCCATCGTCGCGCCGCGACAACAGCGCGTCGGCATAGCGCCGGGCCTCGCTGGCGGGAAAGCCGAACGGTACCCGGCACAGGCGGATCTGATCTTCGGGCGACGGCTCGACCAGCGCCCGGGCCAGCCGCTGGCCCTCGACCTCGAACGCCGCCAGCGGCAACCCCGGCAAACGCCGCGGCCCCACGCCCAGCCAGCGCGCGAATGCCGGATTGCCCCCCAGCACCCGACCTTCGGCGTCGCACCACACGATCGGCGTGGCCAGCGCATCCAGGGCGCGGGGATCGAACGGGGCATCGGCGGTGGACATTGCACCAATCTAGTGCAGATTCCGGTTGAACGCGACTGTCTCGCCTAGAGTTGCACCAGATGCAGGAACCGGGTGGTCCCGGTGTCCTCGATACAGTGCAGCAATCGCACGCCGGCCTCACGGTAGAGCCGTTGCCAGGCGCGCCGGTCGGGCGGCGGAATGCCCTGCCCCGAAATCGCCTGGACATAATCGTGCAGCAGCGTTTCGCGACACGCCGGCGTGGCCTGCCCGAGGCGACCGTAGTAATCGGACACCAGCAGCAGCCGACCGGGAAAACCGCGGCGCAGGCGTCCCAGCCAGGCGATCGCGGGCCGGCCGTCGCGGGCGCACAGTTCGTTGGCCAGATCGCCGGCGACCAGCGCGTCGACCGCCGACCGGTCCCGCGCCGGCAGACTGCGCACGGGATGGCGACCGTCGCCGACGAGGATCCGCACCCGGCGCGCGACACCGGCCTCGCGCAGGCGCGCCCGCGCGAGCCGGCACATCGCCGGATTGGCGTCGATGCCCCAGCCGCGCATCGCC
>JAYRTK010000384.1:0-2885 GCA_041919595.1 Lysobacteraceae bacterium | reverse complement strand
GGTCACGACGACGGCGATACCGGCGTGGCCCTGCAGGCGCGACTGGCCGCGCGCTTCGGCGCCAGGCCGACGCTGATCCTCAGCGCCGATGGCAGCGGCGATGTGCGCAGGATCGCGCTCGAACATGGCCTCGGCCTGTTGCCCAAGCCGGTCAAGGCGCTCGCGCTGAAGTCGATGCTGCGGCGGTTGTCGGCCGCGCGCGCGGCGTGAGCGACTTCCGCGGACCCGGCCCGTTCGGCCACGCAATCCCCGGAGATCCGGCGGCGGCGCCACGCATCGCTCTACAATGATGCGATCCACAGGACGTCAACATGCCCTATACCCCCATCGTCGCCACGCTCGGCTACGTGCTTTCGCCGGATCGCGAGCAGGTGCTGCTGATCCATCGCAACGCCCGCGAGCACGATCAGCATCTCGGCAAGTACAACGGTCTCGGCGGCAAGATCGAGCCGGACGAGGATGTCGTCACCGGCATGCGCCGCGAGATTTTCGAGGAAGCCGGCATCGAATGCGAAGCGCTCGCGCTGCGCGGCACCATCAGCTGGCCCGGGTTCGGCAAGCAGGGCGAGGACTGGCTGGGCTTCGTGTTCCTGATCACCCGGTTCCGGGGCGTGCCGTTCGCGTCGAATCCCGAGGGCACGCTGGAATGGGTGCCGGTGAACCGCATCCTCGAACTGCCGTTGTGGGATGGCGACCGCCATTTCCTGCCGCTGGTGTTCGACGACGATCCGCGCGGCTTCCACGGCGTGATGCCGTACCGCGACGGCCGCATGGTGTCCTGGGCGTATTCGCGGATCTGAACGGGGCGACCCGCGCCGCGGCCGTCTGGTCGACGCGATCGGTCGACAACGGGCTGTCGACAACGGGCTGTCGCGTCGCGACTCGATGTCCGCCGCCAGCAGCGAGCGCAGCGCGCTGCTGCGTTTGCGCACCGTCTCGTAATCCTGTTTCGACAGCGGTCCGCCGCGATCATCGGCGGTGACCGATGCGATCGCGCCCTGCAGCGGGCCATGGCCTTCGTCGTGGGCGGTGCGCGACAGGCACATGCCGTCGGTGTCGTAATACCACCGGCGCGGGCCCTGGCCCAGCGCGCGCAGTTGTTCGCAGGTGACGCTGTCGTCGTGCGGCCATTTCGGCAGCAGCGACATGGCTTTCCATCGTTCGGCGTAGACCTCGATCCGGCGCTTGCGCAGGTCGAGATCGATTTCGCCGGCGTCCGGGTCGCGCCGGGGCAGACGCGGGGTGGCCCACGATGCTCTATGCTCGACCGCACCGGCCACGGCCGGTTTCCCTCGCCCACGCCGTCCTTCGTCGCATGAAACAATTCGTCCTGACCCTCATCGCCGTCCTGATCGGCGGATTTCTGGCCTTGCTGGGCTACGACCACTTCATCGTCAAACCGCGCGATGCCGTATCGGCCCGGACGGCGCCGGCGGCATCCGCACCGGTGGCGGTCGATCTGGCGCAGACCCGCAGCGAGGCGCAGGCGATCGCGAACGAGGTCGAAGCCTCGGTGCAGCGCAGCGTGGACAGTGCGAAGGCGTCGATGGACGCGCAGGCGCAGGCGATGGATCGTCGCGAACTGGTGTCCGATGCGGTCCGGCGCGCGACCATGTACCGGGTCGCGTTGACCGAGTACTACCAGACCAATGGGCGCTGGCCGCAGGACGCCGACGAGGCCGGCCTGCCGTCGCCCGACGAAATGCGGGGCGGGGCCGTGCGTTCGGTGACGGTGGGGACGCAGGGGCGGGTCATCATCGCGCTGGACGACACGTTCGCGCCGGGCAGCACGATCGTGCTGGCCCCGCAGGCCAATGCGTCCGGCATCCTCGACTGGCAGTGCGAGGTCAAGGGCGATCCGTCGCTCGCGCAGTCGCTGCCGCGCTGCAAGGGCTGAACTCCGTGGCTGCGCGTATGGTCGCTCCGGCCGGCGCGCTGCTGCTGATGACGCTGGCCGGATGCCGCAGCCTCGCGCCTGTGCCCGCTCCGGCGGCGCCGCAGGTCTCCGTCGCGGTGATGGCCTGCATCGACGGTACCCGTCCGATGGTGCGCGACACCCTGTATCTGGGGCGCGGCCGGCCAGGGGGCGGGCGGGTCGAGGCGGACGCGTGGCAGCGCTTCGTCGACGATGTCGTGGTTCCGCGCTTTCCCGACGGTTTCACCCTCGTGCCCGCCGAAGGATCCTGGCGCGCCGGAGACGGTGCGATCGCGAGTGAACCTTCGACGCTGCTGATCGTGCTGCACGATGGCGATGCCGCCGCCACGGCCGCGATCGCCGAGATCGCGGCGAACTACAAACGGCGTTTCGAGCAGGAAGCCGTGCTGCGCGAACGCGGGCCGACCTGCGCGGGATTCTGAAGATCGCCGCGGCGGGGGGCGGTCAGTGCCGGCGCACCAGCACCACGGTGATGTTGTCCGAGCCGCCGCCGTCGAGCGCCGCGGCCACCAGACCATCCACGCATTCCTGCGCGCTGCATTCGGTGTGCGACAGCACCTGCGAGATGTTGCCGTCGTCCACTTCCTCGGTCAGGCCGTCGCTGCACAACAACAGCTGCATGCCGGGACGCAGTTCGCCGGCCAGGGTTTCGACGTTGAGGCTTTGCGGATCGGTCACGCCCAGGGCCTGGGTGACGACGTTGCGATGCGGGTGGGTGCGGGCCTGGTCGACGGTGATCGCGCCCTGCGAGATCAGCTCCTGGACGTAGCTGTGGTCGTGCGAGAGCTGGGCCAGATTGCCGTCGCGCCACAGGTAGGCGCGGCTGTCGCCGACCCAGGCCACTTCGAAACGGTTGCCGAGGACGCGCAGGGCGACCACGGTGGTGCCCATCGGCAGGGCATCGCTGCGCTGGCGCGAGGCGCGGATGATCTCCTCGTCGGCGGTGCGG
>JAYRTK010000383.1:0-2897 GCA_041919595.1 Lysobacteraceae bacterium | reverse complement strand
TCAAGCCGCAGATGGACGTGCCCAAGACCCTGATCGCGCCGATCAAGGCCGGCCAGGTGATCGGTACCGTGCGGGTGATGCTCGACGGCAAACCGGTGATCGAGGCCCCGCTCGTGGCCGTCGAAGGCGTGGCCGAAGCCGGTTTCTTCAAGCGGCTGTGGCATGAATTGCTGATGTGGTGGGAGTCGGACTGAGCCGCACGCGACGGATCAGTCTGGACGGATCCGCCCCTGCAGGCGGTCGATTCCGCGGTCAACGCGCAACCAGACGGAGCGGAACCATGACGCATCGCAGTCGCCTCGCCGGATTCATCATCGACTGCAGGACCGACGATCTCGACGCCGCGGCCCGCTTCTGGAGCGACGCGCTCGGCCTGCCGATCGGCGAACTGACGCCGGAAGAATCCGCCACCTACGTCAAGCTGGACGATGCGCCGGGCGATCTGCACATCGAGGTGCAGAAGGTGCGCCACGACTCGCGCGTGCATCTGGACATCGAGACCGACGACATCGAGGCCGAAGTCCGCCGGCTCGAAGCGCTGGGCGCGAAGCGCGTGACCGCCGTGCACACCTGGGTCGTGATGGAAGCGCCCACCGGGCAGCGGTTCTGCGTCGTGCGCATGAAGCACCCGGAGCGCGGCGCCCCGCCGAACGCGTGGTGATGCGGTATCGCGCCGGTCGCGCGTGGCTCAGTGCCTGCGTTGCAGCCACGCCCGACGCACGAAGAACGCCACGGCCATGACCGCCAGGAACACGCCGTAACCCACCGAGGTCGCCAGGACCTGCGGCCACATCCGGCCGTAGCGGCCGTCGGCGATGTCGTGGGACCAGTGGATGGCGACCACGAACGCGACCACCGACCCCGCCAGCACGACCAGATCGAACGCGATCCGCGCACCGTCGCGCGGCCGGCGCGGAAACAGCCAGTACAACCCGCCGAGGATCAGGAACCACGGCAGGAACAGGATCAGGGCGAGATTGAGCTGGATGGTGGGAGTCATCGCCGGCACCTCAGCCCGTTTTCGCCCGGATGCGTTCGTCCTCGGCACGTTTGAGTGCGTCGAGCGCGTCGGTGGCGGTGCGGGTCGCCGCGTCATCGAGCGCTTCGCACACCGCCCCGGCCTCGGCAAGCGCCGCGCCGCCTTCCTGCTTGAAGCGCGCGATCCAGCCTCCCGCATCCTTCGGATTCTCGAAGCCGAGGCTCTGCAACAGGGTTGCGCCATCGGGGGCGGTCAGCTTGAAGTAGAACCTGCCGTCCTTTTCGCGGTACTGTTTCAGCAGCGGCACGGACGAAGCGCTTGGTTTCTCCACGGCGTCCTGTGCCGGCATCCTCGACAGATCCCGCAATCCCACCGCCTCGCGCAATTGCCGGATGAACGGCGTGCCCAGCCGTTCGCGCGCGGTGCGCGCGCCGTCGCGCAGCATTTCCTCGATCACGGCCGGCGTCGCCATCAGCGACTCGTAGCGCTCGCGGAGCGGGGCGATCTCCAGATCGATCCGCTCGAACAGCCGTTGCTTGGCATCGCCCCAGCCGATGCCGTCGGCGAACGCGGCGCGCATCGCCGCGGTTTCCTCGGCGCTCGCGAACGCCTGATAGAGCTGGAACAGAGCGGAGCCCTCGGTGTCCTTCGGTACGCCCGGCGCGCGCGAATCGGTGACGATCGAGAAGATCAGCTTCTTCAGTTGCTCGCGCGGCGCGAACAGCGGGATGGTGTTGTCGTAGCTCTTGGACATCTTGCGCCCGTCGAGGCCGGGCAGGGTGGCCACGTGCTCCTCGATCGCCGCCTCGGGCAACACGAAATGTTCGCCGTACAGGTGATTGAAGCGCTGGGCGAAATCGCGCGCCATCTCGATGTGCTGGATCTGGTCGCGACCGACCGGCACCTTGTGCGCGTTGAACACCAGGATGTCCGCGGCCATCAGCACCGGGTACATGAACAGGCCGGCGGTGATGCCGAAATCGTCGTCCTGCTGTTCGGCGCGATTGCGGTCGACCGCGGCCTTGTAGGCGTGGGCGCGATTGAGCAGGCCCTTGCCGGCGACGCAGGTGAGGAACCAAGTCAGCTCCGGAATCTCGTGGATGTCGCTCTGGCGGTAGAACCACACGCGGTCGTTGTCCGGCACCAGCCCGCAGGCCAGCCAGCTGGCGGCGATTTCCAGCGTCGAGCGCTGCACCTTCGCCGGGTCCTGCACCTTGATCAGAGCGTGGAGGTCGGCGAGGAAATAGAAGTTCTGGGTGCCGGGTGCGCGACTGGCGGCCACCGTCGGGCGGATCGCGCCCACGTAGTTGCCCAGATGCGGGGTGCCCGAGGTGGTGATGCCGGTGAGGATGCGGGTGGCGGTCATGGCGGACGCGGGGGAAAGCGGCCGACCAGTTTACCCGGGGCTGAACGCGCCCGCCGCCGGTCGCCCCGGATCGCGATCCGCAACCCCGATGTTCAGGGGCGCGCGTTCACCGTGACGTCCAGTCTGGACAGCCATCCACCACGGAGCCCCGCCATGTTGCGCCCCACCGCCCTTCTGCTCGCCGCCCTCGCTTCCGCCACCGCCTGCGCGCCGCTGTCGGCGCAGCCGCTGGTCGACGTGGACATCGTCGATCGCGATACCGGCGAATGGCTGCCCGAGTACCGTCACCGCGGCCGCGACTGGGTGCCCGGCGTCCCCGGCCATCGCTACAGCGTGCGTCTGACCAACACCACCGGCGAGCGCGTGCTGGTCGTGCTGTCGGTCGACGGCGTCAATGCGATCAGCGGCGAGACCGCCGCCACCGGCCAGACCGGCTACGTGCTGGGGCCGTGGCAGAGCACCGAGATCGCCGGTTGGCGCAAATCCTGGCAGGACATCGCCCAGTTCTACTTCACCGATCTGCCCGACAGCTACGCCGCGCGGACCGGTCGT
>JAYRTK010000382.1:0-2899 GCA_041919595.1 Lysobacteraceae bacterium | reverse complement strand
TACGCGCATCGAAGCCGTCGCGGTTGTCGTCGAGGAATCGTGCGCGGAACGCGGCGCGCGCGGCTTCATCGCCGCGCTCCACCAGCGCGCGCAGCGCGTGCAGTTCGTCCTGCAGTCGACCCAGCATCTCCGGCACATGCGGATTGCCGAACTGGAGGTCCTCGTAGATCTGCGGATTGAGCGAAAGAATGCGCGCGATCGTCGCCGCATCCAGTTCGAACGACACGGTACGCAGGGGCAGCAGCGACGACGGCGGTCCCAGCGCCGGCGCATAGCCGCGCAGGACGCCGGCCTGGGCGAGCCGGGTGGCATGCCCCATGGCCTGGATCAGCGCCATCGCGCGATCGTGACGCTCCGGCGAGACACTCACACATTCGGCCTGCAGGGCCTCGAGCAACCGCGACAGCCACGGCCGCCAGTCCGCGATGCGCGCCTCGCAGACCGCGAGTACCCGCCCCTTCAGCGTCGGCGATTTCGGCGGCGCGGTCATCGGATGCAGGCCCACGACCTCCGCCTGCGAACGCAGCATCGCCTCGACCGGCGTCTGCTTGATCGACGTGATGTCGAGCCACAGCCGGCCGCGCTCGCGCCCGGCCGAACGCATGCGCCAGTCGTCGATGATCCCGGCGGTCCGGCGGATCGGCACGGCGAACACCAGGACCTGCGCCGCCTCCAACAAACGTTCGATGGCATCGCCGTGCGTCGACGCGGGATCGTGCCCCAGGACCGTCAGCCCCATGCGCCGTTCGAAGAAACGCCGCAGCCAGCGACCGTAATCGCCCTCGCTGCCGACGATGCCGATCACCGGCCCTGGAACCATCGCACCGCCCCGAAACGTGGGAAAGGCTCCATTTTGTACGCGATCGCGCAGCCTGCGGCCAGCGGACGCCGGCACCGGGGGTGCGCCCGCCGCCTCGTTTGGGAGTACTCTGGGGGCTTGCCGTACATTCCGGGACAGGGGGGGCCCGCATGGAACAAGAACTCATTGCCCGTCGTTTTTCCGCTCCACTCTCCGCAGACATCCCGCGCGACTGGTTGCCCGGCGCGCGCGCGCTCGCGGCGATGCTCGACACGTACACCGTGCTGGTTCCGGCGAACGAGGCGTTCTACATGCGCACCGTCAACGCCAGTCTGCCGAAGATCACCGATCCGGCGTTGATCGCGGCCGCGAAGGCCTTCATCCACCAGGAAGCAGAGCACGGCGTCGCCCACAAACGCTACTGGCACAACCTCGAGCATCAGGGCTACCGCTTCCGCGGTTTCGAACGCACGGTCGATCGTCTCACGTTCCGGGTGATGGAGAAGGTCGCACCGCTGTCGCTGCGATTGTCGATGGTCAGCTGCGTCGAGCACATCAATGCGTTCGTCGCCCACGAATTCCTGACCCAAAACATCCTCGCCGATGCGCATCCCGAAGTCCGCGCATTGATCGAATGGCATTTCGCCGAGGAGATCGAACACAAGTGCGTCGCGTTCGACGTGATGACCGCGGTCTCCCCATCGTACGGCGTTCGGCTGTTCGGATTGCTGACCACGGCACCGCTGTTCTATGCGGTGATGACGTTCGGGATGCTGCGGTTCCTGGCGCAGGGCCGGCAGTTGTTCCGCTGGTCGACCTGGTCGCAGTTGCGACGGCATCTGGGACGCGATCACCGGATGCTGGCACGGACCCTGAAGCACCTGCTGGCCTATGCGCGCCCCGGCTTCCACCCCGGGGAACTCGACGACGCGGCTCTGGCGGAAGCGGTGATCGCGCGTTACGGCAACGCCGGCCACGACTGGCTGCAGCCCACCGACCGCGGCCGACAGCCGTCAACGCCGAAACAGATGGCGGCCTGACTGCACCCGCCCGCCTGTGGCGGGCGCGAGGTCAGGAGGTCATCCGCTCCCAGAAACTCTTCACGCCGTCGATGAAGGTGCTGGAACGCGGCGAATGCCGGCGCGCATTCTCGCCGGTGAAGGTCGCCTCGAACTGCTGCAGCAGGTCGCGCTGGTGCGCGGTGAGATTGACCGGTGTCTCGACCACGACCCGGCAATAGAGATCGCCGGGACCGCGACTGCGCACCGATTTCACGCCCTTTTCGCGCAGGCGGAAGACCTTGCCGGTCTGGGTCTCGGTCGGGATGCGGATCTCGGCCTCGCCGCCGAGCGTCGGCACGCGCACGACATCGCCGAGCGCCGCCTGGGAAAAGCGGATCGGCACCTCGCAGTGCAGGTCGTCGCCATCGCGCTGGAAGATCGCGTGTTCGCGCACCCGGATCTCGACGTAGAGATCGCCGGGCGGCACGCCGGCACCGCCGGCCTCGCCCTCGCCCGCCAGGCGGATGCGATCGCCGTTGTCGACACCGGCCGGAATCTTCACCGACAGGACTTTCTCCTCTTCGACGCGCCCGGCGCCGTCGCAGGACTTGCACGGATTGGCGAAGGTCTTGCCGCGCCCGCCGCAATGCGGACACGGCTGCTGCATCGAGAAGATGCCGCGCTGGAAACGGACCTGACCGCGGCCCTGGCAGGTACCGCAGGTATCGAGCTTGCCGTCCTCGGAGCCGCTGCCGTTGCACGGCGTGCAGCGGACCATGGTGGGAATCTCGATGCGCCGATCGATGCCCGCCACCGCCTCTTCCAGATCCAGTTCGATCACCACGCCGATGTCGGCGCCGCGACGCGGCGCGCGCGCGCCACCACCACCGAAGATGTTGCCGAAGATGTCGCCGAAGATGTCGTTGATGTCGGCCTGCCCGCCGCCGCCACCGCCCATGCCGTGCTCGAACGCGGCGTGCCCATGCGCGTCGTAGGCGCGGCGCTTCTGTCCGTCGGACAGCACCTCGTAGGCCTCCTTCGCTTCCTTGAACGCGGCCTCGGCATTGGCGTCGTCCGGATTGCGGTCCGGATGATGCTT
>JAYRTK010000381.1:0-2900 GCA_041919595.1 Lysobacteraceae bacterium | reverse complement strand
CCGGGTGGGGGGGGGCGCCCCCGGCGCCCGCGGGCCCCCGGGGGGCCCCCCGGGCGTCGACCGCGGGTCGTGTCCGACGCGACTTCGGCGCAAGGCTGCGCGTGTCGCGGGGCGGCTGCTATGGTCTGCCACATCGACCATCGGGGGATCGGGATGCGGGGACGGATCGGGATGGGGGCGCTGATCGTGACGGCGACGGCCGCCGTGGCCGGCTGTGGCGGCACGGTGGCCGGGACCGACCGTGCCGGCAAGGCACTGCTCGCGACGGACATCTACGGCTGTCCGGACCTCGGCGGCACCTACGCGCTTTCGCCGCCCGGCCTCAAGGGCGTGTCCTACGCGGGCTCGATGCTCGGGGAATTCGAGGTCGAATGGGGCAATCGGCTGTCGACGGACCAGATCCGGGCGGTGTCGATCCGCCGGTTCGAGCCCGGGGCCTTCGAATTCCGCTTCATGATCCAGGACGCCCGGGTGATGCAGCAGCTCGCGGTCATCCGCGAGTTCTACAAGCCGCGATATCGCGAGTGGTACCACCTCCAGCAGGCGCCGGAGCGGAGTGCCTACATCGCCCGCAACGGCGCCGAACAGCATGCGAAGCGGGTGCGCGAGCTGGGGCCGACCACCGAGATCGTGCGGGTGGTGCGTTCCGGCACCGACGTCGTCTGCCGGGATGGCTGGCTGGAACTTCCGCGGCAGTACACCGACCACCCCATCCGCCTGACGCTCGGGGCGGACCGCTCGATCCTCGGCGAATCCGACGAGCTGACCACCTACGACATCCCGATCTGGTGCGGCGACGGCTGCAAGGATCTGAAGATCCCGACCGGCACCTATACCGGCACGCTCCGGTGGCCGCGCGACGACACCCAGCGTCCCTGGCGGGCCGAGGAGGTCGCGACCCGTTTCGTGTTCGAGCGGCCGATCGACGAGATCGAAGCCGAGCAGCGCGCCCTGACGGAGACGCAGCGGCGCAGCGACGAAAAGCGTTTTCTGCCGGCGGACGCGATCCGCGCCCGGCTCCAGGCGATGGCGCCCGCGGGCACGGTCGTCGACGGGGTCGCGGTCGACGGCGGCAAGGTGCACATCCGCTACACCGCCCCCACGGCCGAGATCGATGGTCTGCTCGACCGGGTCGAGGCGGCGGGAGGCATCAGCGTCACCCATGCGCCGCAGGAGGTGCAGCGGATCGTCACCTCCGGACGGTTCCAGGTGCGCAGCGTCGAATTCGTGCTCACGGATTCCCCGCTGGTACTGCGCGAAACGCGCGGAACCGGGGCGTCGTCTGCGCCTGCCGCCGGCGGTGCGGGCGCCGGTTCCTCCGACGTGGCGGCATCCTCGATGCTGGCCCTGTCCGTCGCGGAGCCGCGGCCGACCGAGGCGCCGCCGGGCCGTCCGATTCCCGTGGGGCCGGCCGCTGCCCAGACGACGCAGACGCCGCCGGCCGGCATGGCCGATCCGTTCGCGATCCAGCGCCGCGTCGGCCCGCTCTTTCCCGGCGGCTGCCGGATCGTCGACGTGCGCTATGGCGGTGATCGCGTCACGCTCATCGGTCAGGCGGAACAGCACCGCTGCATTTCGGATGGCCTGCGCGCGCTCGATGGCAAGGGCAGCCGCCCGGAGCTGCTGTCGCTCGACCAGGAGGGACGCGAACGCTACCGCTTCCGTGTCTCGATCGTCGCATCGGACCTTACCCGACGCTGAGCCGACGCCTCAGGCCGGGCGTTTCTGCAGCTCCGCGACGATGAGCAGCAGGCCCCCGAGGACGATGGCCGCATGGCCGAAAGCGGTGTGGCCGCCGGTCACGGCCGCGATGACGATGCAGCCGAATCCGATGCCGGCGACCATCAGGCTGCGCGGTGTGTGTCGGCGCCGGCGCCAGGCGCTCGGATCGCCGAAGCGGCGGGTCAGTTCGAGCGCCCGGATCAGGAACACGCCGCCGGCCAGCGCCAGGCCCCAGACCCAGACATGGGGCAGGGCGCCCCTGGACAGCGCGCTGCCGCCCAGCGCGAGACCGGCGCCGAGCAGTACGAACCCCAGTCCGTAGAGGCCGGCCAGCACGATCAGGCGCAGCATGCTCAGACGCCCAGGATGCGGTACTCGGTGACGATCCGCGAGCGTTCCCAGATCGGCTGGAAGCTTTCCGCGAGCTGACGGGCGCGACCGCCGGCGTCGATCGCGCCTTCGCCGTCGAAGCGGTTGCCGAGGGTGCGGAAGTAGTAGCCGCTGCCGTCGTTGACCACGAACGCAGAGGCGTAACCGCGATCCGCGGGATCGCTCGCCTCGCGGAACGCGAACACGCTGGGCAGGCGCTGGGCGAGCGCGATCAGCGGCGCATGCGCGCGCTGCGGCGCGTCGGCGTCCTGCAGCAGGATGCGGATGTCCACCCGCTGCCGGCGCGTGGCCAGTGTGCGCAGGGCGTCAAGCACTTCGGGCGCGTCGAACAGCCCGGGATCGAGCGCGCGACTGTAGATCGACAGCTCGCGCCGGGTGTGGGCGATGATGCCGCAGACGATGGCCACGGCGGCCTCGCGGGTCTCGATGGCGGTCGGACCGCCGAGCTGGCGGCGCATGTTCAGATGTTCGATGCCCGCTTCCATGTAGCGGTCGCCGTACGGCACGAAGCCATGCCGCGCGTAGAAACCGATCGCCGAGACCTGCGCATGCAGGCTCACTTCCGGCCACTGCCGGCGTCCGGCCTCGGCGAGCAGCGCCAGCAGCAGAGCGTCGCCGACGCCGCGTCCGCGCCAGTCGCGCAGCACCGCCATGCGTCCGATCGTGCGTTCGGGCGTGAGCCGGCCGGTGCCGATCGGGCGCCCCTCCGCGTCGCGCGCGATCACGTGGGCGCACAGCGGGTCCAGCGCGTCCCATTCCAGTTCGAGCGGGACCTGCTGCTCCTGCAC
>JAYRTK010000380.1:0-2916 GCA_041919595.1 Lysobacteraceae bacterium | reverse complement strand
CACACCGATCGTCATTTCGCCTTCACGCTGCTGGTCGATGCCGCGCCGCCGGCGCTGCGGCGCGCGCTGTTCGTGGGCACGAAACTGGTGATCGCACTGCTCGGCGCCGTGCTGGCCTGGTGGGGCGCGATGCTGTTCTTCGCGGGTGCCGATGTCCGCAGCGCGGGCGCACCGTTTCCGGAAACCCTGCCGTATGCGCCGGTGGCGCTGGGCGGGGCGTTGATGGCGGTGTTCGCGATCGGCCGCTGCGTCCAGCGGCCGGCCGCGCAGGAGGTGGGTTGAGCATGGCGATCGCGATTCTCTTCGGTCTGTTCGTGCTGCTGCTCGCTCTCGGCGTGCCGGTGGCGTACGCGCTGGCGGTGTCCGCCCTGGCGACGCTGTTCTATATCGATCTGCCGCCGCTGGTGCTGGTGCAGCAGATCACCGCCGGCGCCGGTTCCGCCTCGCTGGTGGCGATTCCGCTGTTCATCCTCGCCGGCGAAATCATGATGCGCGGCGGCATTTCCGAACGCCTGATCGGTCTCGCCAGCGCGCTGGTCGGACGCATGCGTGGCGGCCTCGGTCAAGTCAGCATCGTCTCGTCGCTGTTCTTCGGCGGCGTGTCCGGCTCGGCCATCGCCGACGTGTCCGCGGTCGGCGGCGCGATGATCCCTCAGATGGTCCAGCGCGGTTACGCGAAGGATTACGCGGTGAACGTCAGCATCAACGCGGCGCTGGTCGCGCTGCTGGTGCCGCCTTCGCACAACTTGATCCTGTACTCGGCTGCGGCCGGCGGCGGGGTGTCGATCGTCGATCTGTTCGCCTCGGGCATCCTGCCGGCGCTGCTGATGACGCTGTCGATGATGGTCACCGCCTACGTGCTCGCGCGTCGTGCCGGCTATGGCACCGAGGCCTTCCCGGGTGTCGCCGCGCTGTCGCGGCGTTTCGTCGCCGCGCTGCCGGGCTTGCTGCTGGTGGCGCTGATCTTCTTCGGCATCCGTGCCGGCATCTTCACCGCGGTGGAAAGCGCCGCGGTCGCGGTGGTCTATGCCCTGCTGGTGGCCGGCGTGGCCTATCGGCAGCTCGACTGGCCTTCGTTCGTCGATACGGTGATCCATGCCGCGCGCACCACGGGCGCGATCCTGTTCGTGATCGCCGCCGCCGCCGCGTTCGGCTGGCTGCTCGCCTATCTCGAAGTGCCGGCGGCGACCGTCGATACGCTGCGCGCGATCGCCCACGACAAGCTGATGGTCCTGCTGCTGATCGTCATCGTGCTGCTGGCGCTGGGCACCTTCATGGATCTCGCGCCGATGATCCTGATCTGCACGCCGATCTTCCTGCCGGTAGCCAAGGCCTACGGGATCGACCCGCTGCAGTTCGGCGTGGTGCTGATCCTCGCCGGTGGCATCGGCCTGGTCACGCCGCCGGTGGGCTCGGTGCTGTTCGTCGGCGCCGCGATCGGCCGTATCGGCATCGGCGAGGCGCTGCGGACGATCTGGCCGTTCTGGCTCGCGGCGCTGCTGGTGCTGCTGGCCGTGGCCTTCGTACCACAGTTGTCGCTGTGGCTGCCGATGGCGCTCAAGTAGACGGATGTCTCAGGGGACAAACCTCTGCGGACAGGCCATAATCCCGGCATGAGCGATCTTCCCCCTGCGGTGAAACCCGGGCGACCCATCAGGCAACCGATGCCTGGCAAGGCCACGATCAACGATATCGCCCGGCTCGCCGGGGTCTCCAAGAAGACCGTCTCGCGGGTGATCAACGATTCCCCGCTGGTGAAGCCGGAGACCCGCGCCAAGGTCCATGCGCTGATGCGCGAGTACGGCTACGCACCGGACCCGCAGGCGCGCGGGCTCGCGTTCCGAAAGTCGTTCCTGATCGGACTGGTGTTCGACAATCCGACCGCGCAGTACATCGTGAACATGCAGTACGGCGTGCTGGATGCGCTGCGCGACACCGGATACGAACTGGTCGTGCATCCCTGCGACAGCAAGAGCGCCGGCTACATCGATGGTATCCGCCGATTCGTGCTGCAGCAGAAGCTGCACGGCGTGATCCTGATTCCGCGCGTCTCCGAGGACCAGGAGCTCGCCGAGACCCTGCGCGGAATCGACTGCCGTTACGTGCGCATCGCCTCGATTCCGCTCGACGAGCCGGGGCGCATGCTGGTCACGCACGATCGCACCGCCGGCGGCGAAGCGGCGAACTATCTCGAATCCCTCGGTCATCGCCGGCTGGGCCTGATCACCGGCCCGAAGCGTTACCGCTCCTCGATCGAGCGCGGGGAGGGGTTCCTGGACGCATTGGCGAAACGCGGCATTACGGTTCCGTCCGATCGCATCTATGAAGGCGGCTACACCTTCGAATCCGGCGTGGCCGGTGCCGAGCAGCTGCTGTCGCGACCGGACCGGCCGACCGCGATCTTCGCCTGCAACGACGAAATGGCGGCGGGGGTCTACAAGGCGGCGCAGCGCATGGGCATCTCGATTCCCTCCGAGCTGTCCGTCGTCGGCTACGACGACAGCCCGCTGGCCTCGCAGTTGTGGCCGGCGCTGACCACCATCCGCCTGCCGGTACGCGATGTCGGCCGTCAGGCCGCCGGCCTGCTGCTGGCCCACGAGGGCGCGCCCGCCGGGGTCGCCGCGGCGGTGACCCCGCATCTCGTCGCCCGCGATTCCTGCCTGCCGCCGCAGGCGGACTGACCGATTCCCACGGTGTCGTCCGGCCCCGCGGCATGGAGGTCGACATCCTTTTGGTAACCGGTGTCAAAACGTTCGAAACCCGGGTATGATCCGCCTCACCCAAGCCATCCCAGCGGGGAAGCGATGTTCGAGAAGACCTATCACGCCTGTCATCCGGACTCGATGGCCGGCGCCAGCAACGACCAGTTGCGCGAGCGCTACCTGATCGATGGCCTGTTCGTCGCCGACGCCGTGC
>JAYRTK010000379.1:0-2919 GCA_041919595.1 Lysobacteraceae bacterium | reverse complement strand
CGCATGCCGGTGGCGCATCCGCGCAGCGGCGTCGCGGTGAAGGCGATCGCGGGCGATGTCGTCGATGCCGATGGCCGCACGCTGCGCGGACCGATCGAACAGCCGGCGACTGAGCCGCTGTATCTCGATATCGCGCTCGATCCCGATGCGACATGGGAACTCGATCTGCCGAGCGGCCACAATGCGTTCGTCTATGCCTACGAGGGGCGCGCGACGGTAGGCGAAGGAGACTCCGCGCGATGGCTGGACACGCAGATGCTGGGGGTGCTCGGTGGTGGCGAGCGGTTGCGGTTGCGCGCGGGCGATGCCGGCGCCCGGCTGATCCTGGTCGCGGGCCGACCGCTGCGCGAGCCGGTGGCCCGTTATGGCCCCTTCGTCATGAACAGCCGCGAAGAACTGATGCAGGCCGTGGTGGATTTCCAGTCGGGCCGTTTCTGACCGACTGCGCCGCGTGCATACCGCGGCGCATGGTGCCCATCGGCGGCACGATCTGCCGCGGATGGGCGACGGTCAGCGTGTCGCCAGCGCGCCGGGGTCGAACGCCAGCCCCTGGACGATGGTCTGGTAGCGGCCCAGCGTGTCCTTGTCGCCGGTGCGGATGAACACGTGCGCGACGTGGTCGCGATCGACTTTCAGCAGCGTCTCGCGTACCAGTTCGTTCGGACGCCCGGCGATTTCGGTGCGGTACCACCAGACCTTCTCGCCCTGGATGCGGCCTTCCTCCTCGCGCAGGTCGCTCGTCGGGCGGAACGGCGATTTCCGCGAGAGCGTCACCGCGAAGGCTTCCTGGCCGGAATCCCTGTGGATCGCGCGGCAGAGCAGGGCGGTGTCGGTGCGCAACACGCTCCACTGCAGGTCGTTGGCTTCCTGCGGCAGGGCCGGACATTCCGGAGAGGATTGGGCCCTGACGGGGGCGGTGAGGCCGGCGAGCGCGAGACCGGCGAGCGCGGTAGACAGTACGAGCGACAACGGCGAGTTCGGATGCATGGCGTACTCCACGGTGGCAACAGGGATGTTGTTCCTGGAACGAGGCTTCGCTGTCGGGTCAGCCTGTCGGAGAAAGAAGCATCAACCGTGCCATGTGTCGCGGAAAACGCGCCGGATCCGGCCGTCGCCGGTCGGGATGTCCTGCTCTTCCGGGCGGTCGATCAGCGCTGCACCACGCGGTCCCGTTCCGGGCTCGCGAGCGTGGACGCATGGCCATGTGCGCCACCACGTTCGCCACGTAGCTGGCGGTGGTGCGCGTTCCGGCGGGGGAGTGCGGATTCAGTCTTCTTCGTAGACCGGCAGCGGCAGCGACATCACCATCTGCTGACGGGCCGCCAGCGCCTGCGCGTCGGTCGTGCGCAGATAGACATGCACCACGCGCTCTTCGCCGACGCGGATCAGCGTCTCGCGGATCTGCACGTTCGGTTCATTCGGCACATCGCCGCGATACCACTGCACTTCGCGGCCGTTCTGCGTCGTCGATTCCGCGCGGTCGCCGCGGCGCGGCCTGAACGGGGATTCGCGACTGATGGTCAGGACGAAGGCCTCTTCGCCGTCGTCGCGTTGCAGGGCACGGCAGACCAGAATTCCCGGCACGCGCATGATGTCCCAGCGCATCGATTCCGCCATCTCTGCCGGCAACGCCGGGCAGTCCGCGAGCGCATCCTGGGATGTCGCATCTTGCGCGCTGGCGGCGCTTGCCCACAGGGCCGTGAGCGAGAGAAGCCAGATCCGAGCCATCGATTTCACAACAAATCCCCCGTGGGTGAGCGTGTTCAAGCTTCCATGCAGGCGGATATCGTCGGTTTGCGCGGTCCGCGCGGCGCCGACGTTCGGAACTCGGTCCTAGGTTCAAACTTAAGCCACGCAGGCCGCGGATTCCAGTGGTACGGGCGATTTCTTCGCCTGGAAGACGGCGAAGGACGCCGCTGGCGGATTCCGGCGTTCCGGCGCGAGGTCTCGGCGATGCCCCTCAGCGACGGCCCAGGACCAGTTCCAGAACCAGATTGCTGCCGAAGAAGGCCAGCACCAGCAGCACCATCGCGGCCAGGGTCCAGCGCACGGCCCGCGCGCCGCGCCAGCCGTAACGCCATCGCCCCGCCAGCAGGGCGCCGAAGGTCAGCCAGGACAGCACGCTGAGCAGGGTCTTGTGGGCCAGGTGCTGCGCCATCAGGTCTTCCACGAACAGCACGCCGGTCAGCAGGGTCGCGGTGAGCAGGACGAACCCGGCACCGATGGTGCGGAACACCAGGGTTTCGAGCTCCACCAGCGGCGGCAGCGCGCGCAGCCAGTCGTGCAGGCGGCGACGGCGCAGCGCGCGTTCCTGCACCCACAGCAGCAGCGCCAGCACCGTGGCCAAGGCCAGCGTGGCGTAGGCGAGCAGGGCGCACCAGGCATGCAGTTGCAGGCGCCAGTCCAGCGACTGCGGGTCCTGGCGGCCGATCCAGCCGTACAGGACCAGGGTGATGGCGGCGATCGGGAACACGATCACGCCCAGCGCCGCCATCCGTCCGCGGATCCCCACCAACTGGGTGAGCACGGCCATGCCCAGCCCGACCAGCGACAATGCCGAGAAAAAGTGCAGGTTCGCGCCACCGGCCTCGCGCCAGGCCAGGGCGTGCGCGACTCCGTGCAGGGTCGCGGCCAGGGCGGGAGCGATCCAGATCGCCCCCGGCGCCCGCGTCCCGCCCTGCGCCAGGCGGCGAGCCAGCAGCGTCGCGGAAAGCAGGTAGAGACCGAAGGCGATGAGAACGATTGTCATCCGGGCAGTGTCGCACAGGGCGCGGGATTCGCGCACCGCATATAATCGCGCTCTTTTCCGCAGCGGTCCGCCCCCATGTTCGAATCCCTCACCCAGCGTCTGTCCGGCACCATCGAGCGCCTCCGCGGCCGCGGCCGGTTGACCGAGGAGAACATCCGCGAAGCCACCCG
>JAYRTK010000378.1:0-2938 GCA_041919595.1 Lysobacteraceae bacterium | reverse complement strand
GTTCACACACAACAGTCGGATGGCCCCAGGCCTCCGGGAGCGCTATGGCCCGCATCACCGTGGAAGATTGTCTGGAAGTCGTCGACAACCGTTTCGAGCTCGTCATGATGGCCGCCAAGCGCGCCCGTCAGCTCGCCAACGGCGTCGATCCGCAGCTCGACAACAGCGAGGCCAACGACAAGCCGACCGTGCTCGCGCTGCGCGAGATCGCCGCCCGTCGCATCGACAACGGCTATATCGACGCGGTGGAGAAGGCCGAGCGTGAGCGCAAGGAACGCGAAGCCCTGGAATGGGCGGCCGCCGAAGTGGTGGCCGACGACGACCTGTCGAAGGGCGACGATCTGTAAGCGCACGCAGCGCATCGTTCCGCAGGCATCTCGAAGCCCCGCTCCGGCGGGGCTTCGCCGTTTTCGGTCCGGGCCGGCATGCTCCCGGCGCCCCGCCACCGACTCCCCAAAGCAGACGTTTCGCCGTAGGCTTCGGACATGAGTCAACTTGAGCCGATCCTCTCCGGTCCCACGCCCGCACCCGATGCGGAGATGCCGGATTACGTCCGGGCGCTGGAGGCGGCGGCGGGCTATCTGCCCGCGGATCAGCGCGAAACCCTGATCCGCGCCTGGCGTGTCGGGGCCGCGGCGCATGCGGGACAGACCCGCAAATCCGGCGAGCCCTACATCACCCATCCGGTGGCCGCGGCGACGGTGCTGGCCGAACAGGGCGTGGATCTGGAAACGCTGGTGGCGGCGATCCTGCACGACACCATCGAGGACACGCCGCTGACTCGCGATGAGATCGCCGCCGAGTTCGGCGTCACCGTGGCCGAGCTGGTCGAAGGCGTCACCAAGCTGGACAAGCTGCAGTTCCGCGATCGCCAGGAAGCCGCGGCGGAAAGTTTCCGCAAGATGATGCTGGCGATGGCGCGCGATCTGCGCGTGATCCTGATCAAGCTCGCGGACCGGTTGCACAACATGCGCACGCTCGGCGCACAGAGCGCCGAGGCGCGTACCCGCATCGCACGCGAGACGCTGGAGATCTACGCGCCGATCGCACAGCGGTTGGGCATGAATCTGATCAAGGCCGAACTGCAGGATCTCGGCTTCCGCGCGCTGCACCCGTGGCGGCATGCGGTGCTGTCGCGTCGCATCCGCACCCAGCCGGTGGTCCGTCGCGAGGCGCTGGCCAAGATCGAGGCGCAGCTCGGGCAGCGGTTGAGCAAGGAGGGCATCCCGTTCCGCCTGGTCGGTCGGGTCAAGTCGCCGTGGAGCATCTACACGAAGATGCGCGCCGAGGGCAAAACCTTCGATCAGGTGATGGACGTCTTCGGGTTCCGTCTGGTCGTGGGTTCGGTGCCGGAGTGCTATCACGCCCTGGGCGTGGTGCATGCGGCGTTCAAGCCGGTCGACGGACGCTTCCGCGATTTCGTCGCGATTCCCAAGGCCAATGGCTATCAATCGCTGCATACGGTGCTGTTCGGACCCTACGGTTCGCCGATCGAGGTCCAGATCCGCACCGAGGAGATGGATCTCATCGCCGAACGCGGGATCGCCGCGCACTGGTCGTACAAGCATGGCGGCAGTTCGCCCAACAGCGCGCAGTACCGCGCGCAGTCCTGGGTGGCGAACCTGATCGAATCGCAGCGCGCCACCGGTTCGTCGCTGGAATTCCTGGAGAACGTGAAGATCGACCTGTTCCCGGACGAGGTCTATCTGTTCACGCCCAAGGGCGACATCATGGCGCTGCCGCGCAATTCCACCACCCTGGATTTCGCTTACGGCGTGCATACCGACGTCGGCAACCATGCGGTCGCCGCGCGCGTCGACAAGCGCCTGGTGCCGCTGCGCACCAAGCTCGCCAGCGGTCAGAGCGTGGAGATCATCACCGCGAAATCGGCCTCGCCCAAGCCGCAATGGCTGGAATTCGTGGTGACCGGCAAGGCACGCACCGCGATCCGCCATCAGCTCAAGCAGCTCGAACACGAGGACGCGGTGCAGCTCGGCCACCGCATGCTCGATCGCGCGCTGGAGGAACTGGATTCGTCGCTCGATCGCGTGCCGCAGTCGCGCCTGGAGAGCTTCCTCGCCGACCATCGCTATCCGCGGCTGGAGGCGTTGCTGGCCGATATCGCGCTGGGCAACCGCATGCCGACCCAGGTCGCGCAGGTGCTCGCGCACCGGCTGCCGGACCGGCGCGACACGGTCGATCTGGCGCTGGTCGCGTCGTTGCGCGAGAAGATCCTGATCACCGGCGCCGAGCGCGGCGTGGTCGCGTTCGCCAACTGCTGCATGCCGATTCCCGGCGACGACGTGATGGGCTACCACACCGCGGGCCGCGGCATCGTCGTGCATCGGCTGGATTGCGCCAACGTCGCCGAGTACCGCAAGTCGCCCGAGCGTTGGGTCGAGATCGGCTGGGATCGCCAGGTGAGCGGCGACTATCAGGTCGCGTTGCGGATCGAGGTCGACAATCGTCCCGGCGTGCTCGCCCAGGTCGCGGCCGCGATCGCCCAGGCGGACTCCAACATCGATGCGGTCGAGTATCTCGATCGCGACAAGAACATCGCGGTGATCCGGTTCGGCATCGAGGTGAGCGATCGCACCCATCTGGCCGAGGTCATGCGCCGCGTGCGCCGGCTGGGCGTGGTGCACGGCATCCAGCGGATGTAGGTCGGGCGCCAGCCCGGGCCCGGCCTGCGACGCTAAACTAGCCGGAATCCTTCCCGTCCGAGTGCGTCCCATGCCCCGCGAACCGATCAACACCCCGAACGCTCCCGCCGCCATCGGCCCGTATTCGCAGGCCACCCGCGCCGGCGACATGGTCTTCCTCTCCGGCCAGATTCCGCTGGACCCGAATTCCGGACTGATCGTCGAAGGCGACATCGCCGCGCAGGCGCAGCAGGCGTTCGCCAACCTGCGCGCGGTCTGCCAGGCCGCCGGCGGTT
>JAYRTK010000377.1:0-2986 GCA_041919595.1 Lysobacteraceae bacterium | reverse complement strand
GAAACTGTCGTAGAAGAATCCGTGGAGCAGGATCAGCGGCTCGCCTTCGCCGCGTTCGAGGTAATGCGTCTTCCTGCCGTCGAGATCGATGAACTGGCCGGTCGCGTAGCGCTCGGCCCAGCGATCCAGCGGCTGGCTGCTCCATGGCACGAAACCGGACATGTCGGATCCCTGCGGTGAGGTCGAAATCCGTTCGACCACGGCGCGCCGGTGCGTCCTGCGCCCCGCAAGCTTATCCTGTCCCGCGGCACCGCCGCAGACGACGCGCACACGGGGGCGACGCGATCGCGGACCCCCCCCCTGCAACGCGGCACCGGCATCATGCCCGCATCCGTCCTGCCGATCTCCCCGCATGCCGAAATCGACCGCCACCGCGCTCATCCTGCTCCTGCTCGTGGCAGGATGCGCCTCGTCACCCGTTTCGCGCGAATCCCCTGCGATGCCCTCATCCCACGCCCTCGTCATCGCTCACCGCGGCGCCAGCGCGCTGCGTCCCGAGCACACGCTGGAGGCCTATCGCAAGGCGATCGAGGACGGCGCGGATCTGATCGAGCCCGATCTGGTCAGCACGCGCGACGGCGTACTGGTGGCGCGGCACGAAAACGAAATCTCCGGCACGACCGACGTCGCCTCACGGCCGGAATTCGCCGCGCGCAGGACGACGAAGACCATCGACGGCGAACGCGTGGAAGGCTGGTTCACCGAGGACTTCACCCTGGACGAACTCAGGACGCTGCGCGCGCGCGAGCGCCTGCCGCAGTTGCGCTCGACCGCCTACGACGGCCTTTACGGGATTCCGACGCTGGAGGAGATCGTGGCCCTCGCCGCCGAGGAATCCCGCCTGCGCGGTCGCCCCATCGGGCTGGCCCCGGAAATCAAGCATCCGACCCATTTCGCCGGTCTCGGACTCGCGATGGAAGATCGTCTGCTCGCGATCCTCGCCGCGCACCCGCATACACGCACGGCGCCGGTGGTGATCCAGTCGTTCGAGATCGGGAACCTGCGCGCACT
The DNA here is from genome assembly GCA_041919595.1 of Lysobacteraceae bacterium. Taxonomy (GTDB): domain Bacteria; phylum Pseudomonadota; class Gammaproteobacteria; order Xanthomonadales; family Xanthomonadaceae; genus Lysobacter_I. The sequence continues at coordinate 1,975 of JAYRTK010000377.1, read as the reverse complement.
GCGGACCAGGATCGCCCGTGGCGGCAACCTCCGTCTGCTGCAACTGCTCGGCGCACCCGACGAACGGCCCTACGACACGGTCGCGGCAGGCCGCCCGCTGCGCTACGGCGAGATGATGCAAACGGCCGGGCTGCGCGACATCGCGACCTACGCCGACGCCATCGGCCCCGCCTACCGCGATCTGGCCCCTGTGGACGGCGACAGTCGCCTCGTCGACGAGGCGCATGCCGCACACCTGCAGGTCATCGTCTACACCTTCCGCCCCGAGAATCACTTCCTCGGCCCTCTGGCCGGCGCAGGCGGACCGACGGCGCGGCACGAGGCCGGTGCGATCCAGTTGATCCGCGACCATCTGGCGCTCGGAATCGACGCCTTCTTCACCGACGATCCGGCGCTGGGCCGGCGTGCGGTGGACGCTGATTGAATCGGGCGCCACACAGCGGATCACGCGAACGCCAGCCTGCCGTCTGCCGGGACGGGAGACCGCCGCCGGCCGGCTCGGTGGCGTGACATGACGTGACGTGACGGTGTGGCTGTCGAAGCCGGCGATGATCGGGCGGGTCTTTGTCGGATGTCATCTCGGGCATGCTGGGGGATGACACCGACGGCGCCGAAGCCTCGCAGTCGCCGCTCGTGGCCCGGGAAGACCCCGATCGAAATGCCGGACCGGAAATATCGGGACAGAGAAATACCGGAAACCTCCATCCCTGGGAGTTTCCGGCCAACGACCCCGCCGGCGAGCGGTGCCGCGATGCGGTCCGGGTTTGGGGCCCCGGGCCACCGGCATGCGTTCCGTCGCATGCCGTGTCCAGCGATGAGTGCGTCGGGGGCGGGCCGTCCACTGACGAGGTTTCCGGGCCCGCCCCGTCAGCATCAATCGTCGTGCAATCAATCGTCGCTGTCGGCGGCGTCGTCGCCTCGCGGCGCATCCGCGGCCACGAACTGAGCGCGCAGCATCGATTCGAGCTTGACCGCGACCGCCGGATTCTCCTTGAGGTACTGACGGGCGTTTTCCTTGCCCTGGCCGATGCGTTCACCGTCGCAGCTGTACCAGGCCCCCGATTTCTCGACCAGCTTGGCATCGACGCCCATGTCGATCAGTTCGCCCTCGCGGCTGATGCCTTCGCCGTAGAGGATTTCGGTGACGACCTGCTTGAAGGGAGGCGCCAGCTTGTTCTTGACGACCTTGATCTTGGTCTGGTTGCCGATGATCTCGTCGCCCTTCTTGATGCTGCCGATGCGGCGGATGTCGAGGCGCACCGAGGCATAGAACTTGAGCGCATTGCCGCCGGTGGTGGTTTCCGGGCTCTGGCCCGGCATCATCACGCCGATCTTCATGCGCAGCTGGTTGATGAAGATGACCATGCAGTTGCTGCGCTTGATGTTGCCGGTGAGCTTGCGCAGGGCCTGGCTCATGAGGCGCGCCTGCAGACCGGGAAGCTGGTCGCCCATTTCGCCCTCGATTTCGGCCTTCGGCGTGAGCGCGGCGACCGAGTCGATGACCACGATGTCGACGGCGTTGGAGCGCACGAGCATGTCGGCGATCTCCAGCGCCTGCTCTCCGGTATCGGGCTGCGACAGCAACAGTTCGTCGATGTTGACGCCGAGCTTCTGCGCGTAGATCGGGTCGAGCGCGTGCTCGGCGTCGATGAAGGCGGCAGTGCCACCGGCCCTCTGGCACTCGGCGATGGTCTGCAGGGTGAGCGTGGTCTTGCCCGAGGATTCCGGACCGTAGATTTCGACGACGCGTCCCTTGGGCAGGCCGCCGATGCCGAGCGCGATGTCGAGCATCAGCGAACCGGTGCCGATGGTCTCGACCGCTTCGACCGGGCGGTCGCCCATGCGCATGACGGAGCCCTTGCCGAACTGCTTGTCGATCTGGCTCAGTGCGGCGGAAAGGGCGCGTTTCTTGTTCTCGTCCATCGTGGAATCCTCGTCAGTGAATGGGTGAATGTCTGGAGTGGGCGCAGGTTAG
>JAYRTK010000376.1:0-2994 GCA_041919595.1 Lysobacteraceae bacterium | reverse complement strand
AGCGACGCCACCCTCAACCGGTTCTTCGCGCTGCATGTCATCGCCCTGCCGCTGGTGCTGCTGCTGCTGGTCGTGCTGCATCTCGGCGCGCTGCATGAAGTCGGCTCGAACAACCCCGATGGCGTCGAGATCAAGAAGGGCCCGAAGGGCAACCGCTGGTCGCCGACCGCGCCGGCCGACGGCGTGCCGTTCCATCCGTACTACACGGTGAAGGACACGTTCTTCGTCGGCTGTTTCCTGATGATCGCGGCGTTCATCGTGTTCTTCGCGCCGGCCTTCGGCGGCTGGTTCCTCGAGCACGACAACTTCTCCGAAGCGAATCGCCTGGTGACGCCGGCGCACATCAAGCCGGTGTGGTACTACACCCCGTACTACGCGATGCTCCGCGTCGTTCCGCACAAGCTGAGCGGCGTGATCGTGATGTTCGCGGCGATCGCGATCCTGTTCGTGCTGCCGTGGCTGGACCGCGCCAAGGTCAAGTCCTATCGCTATCGCGGCAAGCTCTCGTGGGCGCTGCTGCTCATGTTCGCGCTGAGCTTCGTGTGGCTGGGCAAGATCGGCGCCGGCCCGGGTACCGATCCGGTCGAGACCATCATCGGCCGCTTCCTCACCGCGTACTACTTCCTGTTCTTCCTCACCATGCCGGTGTGGACGAAGATCGACAAGACCAAGCCGGTTCCGGAACGGGTGACGATGCATGACTAAGCCAGCCAATTCGTCGCCTACGAAAATCCGGACCGCAACGATGAATATCTCGATCCTCAAGCGCGCCTCGGTCGTCCTCGCCGGCATGCTGGTGTCGTTCTCGGCGCTCGCCGCTTCCGGTGGCGGCGTCGAATCGGCCGGCGTCGATCTCGAGGACCGGGCCTCGCTGCAGCGCGGCGCGCAGCTGTACATGAACAACTGCGTCGGCTGCCATTCCCTCAAGTACATGCGCTATTCGCGCATCGCCGAGGATCTGGGCCTGAGCGAAGACCAGGTGATGAACAACCTGAACTTCACCGGCGCCAAGTTCGGCGAGCACGTGATCAGCTCGATGCCGCCCGCGTTCGCCGAGAAGTCCTTCGGCAAGGCGCCGCCGGATCTGAGTCTGGTCGCGCGCGTTCGCGGCAGCGACTGGGTCTACACCTACCTCAAGTCGTTCTATCTCGACGAATCGCGCCCGCTGGGCTGGAACAACAAGCTGTTCCCGAATGCCTCGATGCCCAATCCGCTGTGGGAGATGCAGGGCCTGCAGCGCGCCGTGTACGGCAAGAAGGACGCGAATACCGGCGAAGCCCCGGTGGATCGTCTGGAGATCGCCCAGGCGGGCAGCCAGAGCGCCGAGGAGTTCGATCGTACGGCGCGCGACCTGTCCGCGTTCCTGGAGTACGTCGGCGAGCCGGGCGCGCTCAAGCGTCAGCAGACCGGCGTCTGGGTCGTCCTGTTCCTGGCGTTCTTCACGTTCTTGGCGTGGCTGCTGAAGAAGGAATACTGGCGCGACGTGCATTGATGGCGTTCGTACTCCTTCGCTCCACGACGATCACACGCAGGGCGGCCGGCTCGTCCGGTCGCCCTTCGTCTTAATGAAGATGGATGGCGAGTCTGCCTATGCGCAATGCTCTGACCCTGTTTTCCTCCGTCGACGACGTGTTGTGTCATCGCGTGCGCCTCGTGCTCGCGGCGAAGGGTGTGACCTACGATCTGGTTCCGGTCGATCCGCAGAACCCGCCCGAGGATCTGATCGACCTCAATCCCTACCATTCGGTGCCGACGCTGGTCGAGCGCGATCTGGTGCTGTATGCGGCATCGGTCGTCAGCGAGTATCTGGACGAGCGCTACCCGCATCCGCCGCTGATGCCGATCGATCCGCTGTCGCGCGCGCGCCTGCGCCTCGCGATGCTGCGGATCGAGCACGACTGGGTCCCGCAGGTCCAGGCGGTGCAGTTCGGCAACCGCCAGCAGGCCGAAGCCGGACGCAAGCGGCTGAAGGAACTGCTCACCGCGGCGGTGCCGCTGTTCAAGGCCAGCAAGTTCTTCCTCAACAACGAAATGAGCCTCGCCGACTGCGCGATGGCCCCGATCATCTGGCGCCTGCCGTCGCTCGACGTGCCATTGCCGAGCGACGGCAAGGTGATCGAGGATTACGGCAACCGGATCTTCCGCAATCCCGGGTTCGTGCGCAGCCTCACCGCGCAGGAAAAGAGCCTGCGCGAGTTGCCGGCCTGAGTCCGCGTCGACCGTCTTGGCCGGCCTGTCCCGGGAGTACACTGCGGCCATGACCGACGGCTCGACGCCACGAATGACCAGCCATCGCCCGTACCTGTTGCGGGCGCTGTACGCATGGATCGCCGACAACCGCATGACGCCGCATCTGCTGGTGGACGCGACCCGTCCGGGCGTGCAGGTGCCGCCGTCCGCGGTCCAGGACGGTCGGGTCGTCCTGAACGTCGCCGAGCGCGCCGTGGTCGGCCTCGACATGGGCAACGAACTGATCGCCTTCACCGCGCGTTTCGGGGGCGTCAGTCAGCCGGTCCGGGTGCCGGTCAGCGCCGTGTTGGCGATCTATGCCCGCGAGAACGGGCAGGGCATGGGGTTGCCGGAGGAGATCGGCGGGCCGGGCGACGAGCCGGAAATGCTGGATCCGGGCGACGACGAAGATGGCGGTGATGGCGGCGACGATCGCGCGCCGCCGCCGAAGCGCGGCGGTCATCTGCGCATCGTCAAATAGCCGTCGCGGCCGCCGGGCGTTACGATGGGGAAGCGCGACGCGGCCCGGAGCCGTGGCCCGCGCAAGCGGTCCAGGGCACGAAGGCATCCAGGCAGGAACGGGGTCGGTCACTGGGGTTCGGCAAGGGTTCGGGGGGAACCATGCAATCAATCCGGCAATCAATCCGGCTGCGACCGGTCTTCGATGGCGCGGCTCTCGATGGCACGGCTTTCGATGGTCCGACCTTCGATGGCCCGGCCCTCTGGCGGCCCGCCCGCGAAGCTCTGCTGCGCGACGACGCGCGC
>JAYRTK010000375.1:0-3021 GCA_041919595.1 Lysobacteraceae bacterium | reverse complement strand
TTCGGTGATGCCCTGGCGCACGTACTGCGAATCGGTGTACAGCGCGATGACGCAGGCCTCGCGCAGGGCTTCCAGGGCCATGATCGCCGCCATCAACTCCATGCGATTGTTCGTGGTATGGGCTTCGCCGCCGGCCAGTTCCCGCTCGGTGCGGTTGTAGCGCAGCAGTGCCGCCCAGCCACCTGGACCGGGATTGCCCAGGCAGGCGCCATCGGTGTGGATTTCGACGAGCTTCATGTCGGCGAGCTTGTTTGCGGGAGGATTCAAACGGCGGGAACTCCATCGGCGAGCGCCAGCGGTACGCGCGGGCGGATCGGGGTCATCGGGATGGCGCGCTTCTCGGCGCGCTGCAGGTAGGCGGCGCGCAGCCCGGGACCGGACTGCAGGCTGGGCGAGGCGGTGGGCGACCATTGCGGCCCCACACCGCGCGCGGCGGGCTCGGGGTGGAGGCCGGCGTCGGCCAGCAGCCGACGCCAGGTCGCGGGGTCATGGGCCGACAGCCCGCGACCCCGCCAGCGCAGCCGATAGGGCGACAGCGGGTTGAGCGCCAGCAGGGCGAGGCGACCACCGGGCACCAGCACCCGGGCGCATTCCTCGATCAGCACCGTATCCGCATCGCGGTCGGCGCCCAGCACGTGCTGCAGCACCACGGCCCCCAGCGATTCGCTGGCCAGCGGCAGCGGCAGGCGGCAACGCACACCGCCCTGCCAGTGGTCGCGATCCGGACCCAGCCGCAGCCCGCGGCCTTCCGGCGCCTCGACCGGCGAGACCCGGGGCGTCGGCGCCAGCCACAGCCACGGCAGGCCCACCACCGGATGCGCCGCCAGCGCGTCGGCGACCACGGTGTGCTCGCTGTCGAGCACCGCCTGTCCGGCGGGCAGCAGGAACCACGGCGTCGCGACGGCGAACGGGGCTTGGTGGGACAATGCGGGCATCGCCACATTGTAAGCCGCCGCCCGTCCCCGCCATGCGCCTGCTCGCCCTGCCCGCCTTCGACGACAACTACATCTGGGCCCTCGTGGCCGACGACGGCCGCATGATCGTCGTCGATCCCGGCGATGCCACTCCCGTCCTCGACGCCGCCGCCGGCGGGCTGCGGCCGATCGCGGTGCTGGTCACCCATCACCACGGCGACCACATCGCCGGTCTGGCGGCGCTGCATGCACGCTGGCCGTCGCTGGCGATCCATGCGCCCGACGATCCGCGCATCGCGCCCGCCACACGACGCGTCGGCGACGGCGACACGGTCGACATCGACGGGCTGCGATTCGCGGTGCTGGCGGTGCCCGGACACACCCGCAGCCATATCGCCTTCCACGGCCCGGAGATCGGCGAGGGCGTGCTGTTCTGCGGCGACACCCTGTTCAGTCTCGGCTGCGGACGGTTGTTCGAAGGCACCCCGGCGCAGATGCTGGCTTCGCTCGACCGTCTCGCCGCCCTGCCCGACGCCACGCGGGTCTGCTGCGCACACGAATACACCGCGGCCAACGCCGCATTCGCGCTGAACGTCGAGCCGGGCAATCCCGATCTGCGCGCACGCGCCGACACGGTGCGGGCGCTGCGCACCTCCGGCGCGTCGACCCTGCCCTCGACCATCGGCCAGGAACGCGCGACCAATCCGTTCCTGCGCTGCGACAGCACCGAGGTCCGCGCGACGGTAACCGCGCGCCTCGGTCGCACACCCGTCGACCGGGTCGAAACCTTCGCCGAACTGCGCCGCTGGAAGGACGGTTTCCGCGCCTGATCGCCGCGCCCGGCGCACCATACGGCAGCCGATGGCCGGTCGCCCATGGCACACTTGTCGACCCGACCGAATCGCGAGACCACCATGGGTTTTCTGCAAGGCAAGCGCGCGCTCATCACCGGCATCGCCAGCGAACGCTCCATCGCCAGCGGCATCGCCGAAGCGATGCACCGCGAGGGGGCCGAACTGGCCTTCACCTACCAGAACGACAAACTCAGGACGCGCGTCGAGAGCGCCGCCGCCGAATACGGTTCGAAGATCGTGCTGCCGCTGGACGTGACCGACGACGCCCAGATCGCGGCCTGCTTCGATGAGCTCGGAAAACACTGGGACGGTTTCGACATCCTCATCCACGCCATCGCCTTCGCACCGCGCGAAGCGATCGCCGGACAGTTCCTCGATGGCCTGACCCGCGAGAATTTCGCCATCGCGCACGACATTTCCGCCTATTCGCTGGCGGCGATGGCGAAGGCCGCCCGCCCGCTGATGCAGCAGCGCAAGGGCGCGATCCTGACCCTCAGCTACCTCGGCGCAGAGCGCGCGCTCGCCGGCTACAACGTCATGGGCGTGGCCAAGGCGAGCCTGGAATCGACGGTGCGCTACCTGGCCTACAACCTCGGCCCCGAAGGGACCCGCGTGAACGCGATCTCGGCGGGCCCGATCAAGACCCTGGCCGCCGCAGGCATCGCCGGGTTCCGCAAGATCCTGGGGCACGTCGAGGAAAACGCACCGCTGCGCCGCACCGTGACCATCGAGGACGTGGGCAACGTCGCCGCGTTCCTGTGCTCGGATCTGGCATCCGGTGTCACCGGCGAGATCACCTATGTCGACGCCGGCTACAACATTCTCGGCATGACCGGCCTCGACAAGGAGTAAGGCGCCGAGCGCTCCGGTCTTGCCTTCTCCGCAAGACCAACCGGAAAGAAAAAGCCCGGCGATGCCGGGCTTTTTCGTGGTTCGCCGCGGACGCGGATCAGAGCCGGTCTTCGGCCCTGTCCACCTTCATCTGCTTGCGCAGCGCCTTGCCGACCGCGATCGCGTCCTGTTCGCCGATGCGGGGCGCGAGGTCGCGCAGGAAACCGGCGCGGATCTCCGGGGTGACCTCGTTGGCGTCGCCCTGACCGACCTTGCTGACTTCGAACACCAGCCACTGACCGTTGCCGGTCTGCGCCTTGCCCGGCGAGACCTTGCCTGCGGCCGGTGCCGGCACCTGGAAATAGGCTTCGACCGCCTGCGGGTCCGGCGCCGGCGCATTGCGCGGCACACCCGGGAAGTTG
>JAYRTK010000374.1:0-3050 GCA_041919595.1 Lysobacteraceae bacterium | reverse complement strand
CGCCGCCCATCGGGACGCCCGGCGGGCCATCCTCGTGATCGCCGGTGGAATGCATGTAGCCGCCGCCCGGCCCCACGCGCACGTTGCGCGCCGGCACGACGGTGGAGATCGCGTGCTTGTAGACCATCTGGCTGACGGTATTGCGCAGGAGGACCACGAACTGGTCGAAGGATTCGATCGTGCCCTGCAATTTGATGCCGTTGACGAGATAGATCGACACCGGAACGCGCTCGCGACGCAACGCATTCAGGAAAGGATCCTGCAAAGACTGCCCCTTCGACATGGTGCTCCCCGTTTTGGGTCTTGTTATTGGCTGGAACATGAGTGGATCGTGAGACTTCCAATCGTGCGGTGGACATCGTGCGACGCGGGGCCGCACGACGGGAGGCGATGCAATCCGTGGCGCGCGGCCGACCCTCCCCTCAGGTCGCCACGCAACGCGGCAGTCCATTGCCGGAAGCCCGATGGTTACACAACTGGCCGCCGACCGGAAGCCGGGACGGGCAACGCCTCAGCCCTTCGGCGGATCGAGGAAGGCGGCGAGCGCGATTTCGAGACTTCCGTCGTCTTCGCCCGGGTCGAACCAGCGCAGCGCGGGCTCCCCGCGCAGCCAGGTGAGCTGGCGCTTGGCGAGCTGGCGGGTGGCGAAGATCGCGCGATCGCGGAACGCAACCGGATCGAGGGCGCCGTCGAGATATTCCCAGGCCTGGCGATACCCGACCGCACGCAGGGCAGGCAGATCGAGCGGCGCCGGATGATCGCGCAACGCGGGCATCGCACGCAGGGCGCGGACCTCATCGAGGAATCCGTCGGCGAGCATCGCGTCGAAACGGCGTTCGATCCGCGCATGCAGCACGGCGCGATCGCGCGGCGCGATCGCGAGCGTCAACACGCGGCACGGGAATCGCGGCGACGGCGCGGCCTCGCGCTGCCAGTCGCTGATCGATCGACCGCTCAGGCGATACACCTCCAGCGCACGCTGGATCCGCTGCGGATCGGTCGCATGGATGCGCGCAGCGGCAACCGGATCGACCGTCGCCAGTTCGGCGTGCAGCGCCGCCCAACCGCGCTCTGCGGCCTCGACTTCGAGCTGCGCGCGCGTCGCGGGGTCGGCTTCGGGCATCGGCGACAACCCCTGCAGCAGCGCGCGGAAATACAGCCCGGTGCCGCCGGCGAGGATCGGCAGGCGCCCGCGCGCGACGATGTCTTCGACCGCGCCGCGGGCATCGCGCGCGAAGTCCGCGGCGGAATAGGTCTGCCACGGATCGCGCACGTCGATCAGATGATGCGGCACCGCCGCGCGTTCGTCGGCCGTGGGCTTGGCCGCACCGATGTCCAGCCCGCGATAGACCAGCGCCGAATCGACACTCACGATCTCACCGCCGAAACGCCGCGCCCAGTCGAGCGCGAGCGCGGTCTTGCCCGAAGCGGTCGGACCCATCAGGACGATGGCGAGGGGGCGGGTGTCGGCGGGCATCGCGGTCATGTCGTCTCTGTGCGGGAGCGCCGGCTTTCAACAGCCGGCGCGCATGCGAAAAACTCAATACCCATGCACCTTCAACGTTTCCTGCACGCCCTTGTGCCGGAACTGCACCTCGTCCGACGGCGGTTTGCCGAGACGGCTGACGACGAAGATCGCGATGCCGGCCGCGATCACGCCCGGCACCATTTCGTAGAGTGCGCTGCCGTGCTGTTTGACCGCGATCTCCTTCCACAGGATCACGGTGGCGGCGCCGACGATCATGCCGGCCAGCGCGCCGTTGCGGGTCATGCGTCCCCAGAACAGCGAGAACAGCACGACCGGACCGAAGGCGGCGCCGAAGCCGGCCCAGGCATAGGAGACGAGACCGAGCACGCGGCTGTCCGGATCGCGTGCGATCCAGATCGCCAGCAGCGCCACCGCCAGCACCATCGCGCGACCGAACCACACCAGTTCGCGCTGGCCGGCGTTCGGGCGGAGGAAGCCCTTGTAGAAGTCCTCGGTGAGCGCGCTGGAACATACCAGCAGCTGGCACGAGAGCGTGCTCATGATCGCGGCGAGAATGGCCGACAGCAGCACGCCCGCGACCCACGGATTGAACAGGACGGTCGACAACTGGATGAGAACGCGTTCCGAATTCTCCGCGACCGGGCCGATCTGGTCCGGGTGCTGCGCGAAGTAAGCGTTGCCGAAGAAGCCCACCGCCATCGCGCCGAACAGGCACAGCACCATCCAGGCCATGCCGATGCGGCGCGCCTTCGGAATCGTGTTGAGCGAATCGGCGGCCATGAACCGGGCGAGGATGTGCGGCTGTCCGAAATAGCCCAGCCCCCAGGCCAACAGCGAAACGATGCCGACGACGCCCAGCGCGCCGCCGTTGAACCAGTCGAGCCGGGTCGGATCGGTCTGTTCGATCAGCGCGAGGCTGGCGTCGACGCCGCCACTGCCGAGCACGACCATCACCGGCGTGAGCACCAGCGCGAAGATCATCAGCGAAGCCTGCACGGTGTCGGTCCAACTCACCGCGAGGAAGCCGCCGATCAGCGTGTACAGGATCGTGGCCGCCGCGCCCCACCACAGCGCCTGCGCATACGGCACGCCGAACACGCTCTCGAACAGACGCGCACCGGCGACGATGCCGCTGGCGCAATACAGCGCGAAAAACACCAGGATGACCACCGCCGAGAACACCCGCAGCAGCCGCTGGCGGTCCTCGAACCGATGGGTGAAGTAATCCGGCAACGTCAGCGCGTTGCGGGTGCGCTCGGTGTAGATGCGCAGCGGGCCGGCGACGAATTTCCAGTTGGCCCAGGCGCCGGCGATCAGGCCCAGCGCGATCCAGGCCTCGGACACGCCATGCAGATACAGCGCGCCGGGCAAGCCCATCAGCAACCAGCCGCTCATGTCGGACGCGCCTGCCGACAGCGCGGTGACCACGCTGCCCAGCGAACGCCCACCGAGGATGTAATCGTCGAAACTGCGGGTGGAACGCCAGGCCCAGACCCCGATGAGGACCATGGCGATCAGATACACGCCGAAGGTGATGAGCAGCGGCTGGCCGGCGGTCATG
>JAYRTK010000373.1:0-3118 GCA_041919595.1 Lysobacteraceae bacterium | reverse complement strand
GAATTCCTGGCGGCGGCTGGGACCGGGATCATAGCTCTTTCTCGGAATGGGAGCGATGCGCCGAGGCGTTTTGGGCCGCGATGCGTGACGCGCTGCCGCCGGAGTTCTGGAGTTCGGCTGAACAAGTGCGACAGGGCGACCCCGCGGGCGGAGAGTTGCTCATCGAATTCTTGGAGGCCGACCCTTACTATTTTCGCTCCGGGTATCTGAAGGCAGATGCTCTGCGATGGCTAGGTCGTATCCGTCTGAACGAGACGCAGAAGAACCGACTGCGCGCCGTTGTACTGAAGGCCACGGCGTTCGGTTGGCGACGGGAATTTCGGCGCTACTGCACGTTCGCAAGGCAGCTGGACGCACCGGCGTTCCGAAGCGCCTTATCGAGTCTGGCCGCATCTAGCGACAGTGGCACGGTGAAGCGTGTGCAAAGGGTGCTCGACGCCCTCGATGGTGTTCCGTCGATCTGGCACGAATGGCAAGCGCGGCAGCGCATGTCGGCGGAAGAACAACGAGCCGCGATCGCGAAGAGCGAGGCCGAAAGAAACGCATCGGCGTTGCGACGCTTTCATCAGCGTCGCCATCAAATGGACGCTGCGGAAATACAAGCGGAGCTTGAATTCTTGGTGTTGCTGGGCTCGGTCGAGGCGGAGGAGCTGCTGCGGCAACTGCCGAGGCCCAGTGGGGCGCGACCTGACGAGGTTTGAAGCCAACGGGCCCTCGGTGGGCCCCGTCTATTCGATCTGGGGTCAGGCCTGCGCCGATTTCGTTGAAAAAGCCCGTGGTCCACTCGGGCGGTAGGGAGAGACGCGCTGAGGCCGCCGCGCCTCAGGCCACGGCGGGCGCCGGCGCCGGGATGAGTTTCGCGAGTTTGCGGAGGTTCTGGGCGGTGGCGGCGAGGAGAAACTCGTCTCGGGCGCCGCAGGGACCGCGTAGTCGCAGGCGGTTGAGCTTCAGGATGCGCTTCAGGTGGGCGAAGAGCATCTCCACCTTCTTCCGCTCGCGCCGCGAGGTCACGTAGGCGTCGGTGGTGGCGATCTCGCGGGCCCGGTCGCGGGCGGCTTCGTAGATCGAGCGGGTCACCTTTCGGGCCGGCGTGTTCGGGCAACAGCGGGTCTTCATCGCGCAGGCGTCGCAGTCGGCCTTGCTGGCGCGGTAGCGATAGGTGTCGTCCGGCGGGACATCTGGATGATCGCTGCGGAAGGCTCGCCGGTGCTGCTTCAGCTCCTTGCCGGCCGGGCAGCGATAGAGGTCGGCGCCGCGATCGTAGGTAAAGTCGCTGCGCGAGAAGGTCCCGTCCTCGCGGTTGGACTTGTCGATGACCGGGATGTGCGGCTCCACGCCCTGGTCGTTGACCAGCCAGTCCAGCATCTCGGCCGAGCCGTAGGCGCTGTCGGCGGCGAGCCGGTCAGGCGAGAGATCGTGTTGCTCCCGGACCCGCTGGATCATGGTCCGCGCGGCGGTGACTTCCGCGGTGCGGATGGCGGTGGACGGTTCGACGTCCACGATCACCGCGTGGTCAAGGTCGATCAGGTAGTTGGTGGCGTAGGCGAAGAAGGCCAGCCCCTTGTTGGCGCCGGTCCACCGCGACGCCGGATCGGCCGGCGAGATGAACTTCGGCGTGACCGGCGTCGCCGCGCCGAAGGCCGCGTCATCCAGCACCGCCAGGTACTCGTCGATGGCGCGGCTCGCCGCCTCCGGCGGCAGGCCCTGCTCGCCAGGCACACACCGCTGGCGATTGGCGTCGGCCGCGATCAGGCTGGCGTCGACGGCGAAACCCTCGCCGCCGACCAGGCCCTCGGCCATGCAGCGGCGCACCACTGTCTCGAAGAGCTGGCGCAGCAGATCGCACTCGCGGAAGCGGCCATGGCGGTTCTTGGAGAAGGTGGAGTGGTCCGGCACGTCGCCGTCCAGGCCGAGGCGGCAAAACCAGCGGTAGGCGAGGTTGAGATGGACCTCCTCACACAGCCGCCGCTCCGAGCGAATGCCAAAGCAGTAGCCCACCAACAGCATCCGGATCAGCAGCTCGGGATCGATCGAAGGGCGACCGATCGGGCTGTAGAACGCTGCCAGCTTCGCCCGCAGGTCTTCCAGGTCCACGAAGCGGTCGATCGACCGGAGCATGTGATCGGCTGGAACATGCCGGTCGAGCGAGAACTCGTAGAACAGCGCGGCTTGCTCGACCCGGCGCTCTCCCATCATCGGACTGATCTCCGGCCATCAACAACCAGAGTGAATCAGCCCACCGGCGCCCCTGCAACGAGGACGTGCGGCGTTGACAGCAAAGCTTGCGGCTGTGCTGATGACGCCACTCAACAGAGGCGCTCAATGCTGAGCAGGTTCTTCGCCGCCGCGATCACGACAGCTCTCTGCATGAGCATCGCCCTCGCGTTCCGGATGCCTCCGACGAGATGGGCGGAGCTTCACGCGCGCGATTGGATGCTCGGTCTCGGGATCATCGGTGGCACTGCGATGCTTGTCGGGCTGATCGTGGCGCTGTGCTCAGGCCGCTTCGGCCGCACAAGATATCTGCGCTCAGGGCGCCGGCTCGAAAACGAGCCCGATCCCTTGAACAACATCTCATTCTTCTAGGCCCGCCACCGCGACACCCGGGCCTTTTTCAACACAATCCGCCAGTAGCGGATCTGCCGGGACTTGCCGCCCCGGGCCGGCCGGACGGTCATCTCGATTTCCCGGGTCGTGTCGCCGGCCTTCAGGTTGATCTTCTCGATGCGCATGCCGTCGCGCAGGCCGCTGTTCCAGGCCGGACCTCGCGCCCGCACCCCGCGGACGACCTTGTCCACGGCCGAGGCGGCGTAGTCGAAGCCGGCGTCGAAGGCCGGAGTGACGGTGACGCGCACGTCCAGGCAGCCGTCGAAGAGCTGCTCGGGGAAGGTGAGGGGCGCGCCGCCGTCGGCGTAGCGGGCGATGTCGGGCCGCAGGTCGACCTGCGCCACCACCCAGGCGGCGGAGACGAGGCCCGTGACCACGTCGGGGCCCTGCCCGGGCGGGAACTGCTGGTAGTGATCCCGCATCCGCAGCATCACTTGGTCCAGGGTCGCCTTGCCGCCCGTCTTCCGGCGGATGTCATCGTCCCACTTGAGGGCCAGCAGTGCGCCGCGCT
>JAYRTK010000372.1:0-3154 GCA_041919595.1 Lysobacteraceae bacterium | reverse complement strand
TCAGGTCGCGGGTGCGCAGCACGGTCAGCACGTCGATGTCGCCACGGTCGACGGTCATCGCGAGATACTCGCCGGTGGGCGAGATGCGGACGCCGCTGTAGGTGGGATTGCGGACGAAATCCTGGATCGGAATGTCCGCCGGATCGGCGGAGGCGGCCGTGGTGGCGGTGGTGCCTGCGGCGCAGGCGAGGGCGAGCGCGGCGAGAGTGCGATGCATGGGGTTCCCCGGTCTGACGAAATGGATCGATACCGGGCGGAACGGCCGCCCGGACCGTTCGATCCTAACGCAGAACCGGTGGCGTCGACTTCAGCAGCAGCGCGAGGCGCCGCGTCCGTAGCGGGCCTGCATCCGCTCGGCGAAGAACTGCTCGCGGGTCATCGGCGTGCGATCCGGGTGGGCGCGCTGCATGTGCGTCCGATACAGATCGTAGTCCGGGACGCCCACGATCAGGCGCCCGGTCTGCGCCAGGAATCGCCACAGCGCCCGCAGGCGCTCAGCGAACGGCGTCGAAGGCGACATGAGCGGTCTCCTGCGCGGTCGGTTGCGATTGCCGGCGCGCGGCGAGCGCCGTGCGCACGCCGAACAGCGCCATCAGCGTCACCACGCTCATGAACAGCACGCACAGCGCGGCGTCGAGCTGGTTGTTGAACACGATCCGTTCCATGTCCTGCAGCGATTTCGCCGGCGCCAGCACCTCGCCCGAGGCCAGCGCATCGCCGAATTTCGCCGCATTCGCCAGGAAGCCGATCTTCGGGTCCGGATGGAAGAGTTTCTGCCAGCCCGCCGTCATCGTGCAGATCAGCAGCCACGCGGTCGGCAGCAGCGGGATCCACAGATACCGCTCGCGCTTCATCTTCACGATGGTCACGCACACGAAGATCATCGCCATGCCCGCCAGCATCTGGTTGGCGATGCCGAACAGCGGCCACAGCGTATTGATGCCGCCCAGCGGATCGACCACGCCCTGGTACAGGAACCAGCCCCAGCCGGCCACCGCGAGTCCGGTGCAGACCACGTTCGCGGTCCAGCTTTCGGTGCGCCGGAACGGCGCGTACACCACGCCGATCACTTCCTGGATCATGAATCGCGCGACGCGCGTGCCGGCGTCGATCGTGGTCAGGATGAACAGCGCCTCGAACAGGATCGCGTAGTGGTACCAGAAGGCCATCATCCCACTGCCGCCGATCATGCCGTGCAGAATCTGCGCCATGCCCACCGCCAGCGTCGGCGCACCGCCCGTGCGCGACAGCACCGTCGATTCGCCGATCTCGGCCGCGGTCGCGGTCAGCATCTCCGGCGTGATCGTGAAGCCCCAGCCCGAAATCGCCGCAGCGGCCGACTCCGGCGTGGTGCCGATCAGCGCCGCCGGCGAATTCATCGCGAAATACAGGCCCGGATCGAGCACGCAGGCCGCGATCAGCGCCATGATCGCCACGAACGCCTCCATCAGCATGCCGCCATAACCGATCACCCGCGCATCGCGCTCGTTCTCCAGCATCTTCGGCGTGGTGCCGCTGCTGATCAACGCATGGAAGCCCGAGATCGCGCCGCAGGCGATGGTGATGAACAGGAACGGAAACAGCTTGCCCGCGAATACCGGCCCGGTGCCGTCCACGAATTGCGTCACCGCCGGCATCTTCAGGTCGGGCAGCGCGACCCCGATCGCGATCGCGAGCATCGCCACGGTGCCGATCTTGAGGAACGTGCTGAGGTAATCGCGCGGCGCCAGCAGCAGCCACACCGGCAGCACCGCGGCCACGAAACCGTAGCCGATCAGCATCCACGCCAGCGCCTTGCCGTCGAAGGTGAACATCGGCCCCAGCGTCGGCGACGCCGCCACCGATTCGCCGAACCAGATCGACGCCAGCAACAGCACCAGACCGATGATCGAGACCTCCATGATCCGCCCCGGCCGCAGCCAGCGCAGATACACGCCCATGAACAGCGCGATCGGAATGGTCATCGCCACCGTGAACGTGCCCCAGGGGCTGACCGCCAGCGCCTTCACCACCACCAGCCCCAGCACCGCGAGCAGGATCACCATGATCGCGAGGATGCCGATCATCGCGGTCAGCCCGGCGGCATTGCCCAGCTCGCTGCGGATCATGTCCCCGAGCGAACGCCCGTCGCGCCGCGTCGACAGGAACAGCACCATGAAATCCTGCACCGCGCCGGCCAGGATCACGCCGAACAGGATCCACAGCATCCCCGGCAGATAGCCCATCTGCGCCGCCAGCACCGGGCCCACCAGCGGCCCCGCGCCCGCGATCGCCGCGAAATGATGGCCGAACAGCACGCGCCGATCGGTCGGCACGTAATCCAGCCCGTCGTTGCGCCGCCACGCCGGCGTCGCCCGCGTCGGATCCAGCCGCAGCGCCTGCTCGGCGATGTACTTCGAATAGAAGCGATAGCCGATGGCGAAGATCGACACCGCCGCGGCCACGATCCAGAACGCGCTGATCGTCTCGCCCCGCGACAACGCCACCGTCCCCAGACAGAACGCCGCGAACAGCGACAACAGCCCCCAGCCCACCGTCTTCACGACCGTCATGCCCCGCTCCCGGAATGCCCGGCCATCCGGCCGAAGCCGGAAGGGTGTCGCGGAAGCCCGCGGCGGTCAATGCGCGGTGCCGCATGCTCTTTCCGTAGACGGCCGTCCCTGTAGGAGGGCCTTCAGGCCCGATCTGTTCCCAACGCAACGACGCCGACAGGCCCCCGATGCATGCGGGCCGCTCCCGCGGGACGACCTTCAGGCCCGAGCCCCTCCCAACGCAACCATGCCGGCAAGCAATCGACGCATTCCCTGTCATCCCGGGCCGCAGGCGAGGGACCTGCTGCCCATCGCACGCCTCAAACAGCGGAAACAGCTGGCATGCCGGCGGCCGGGCCTGGGCACCGGAAGAGTTCGCCGGCCATGGCCGCGCCTGCTAGACTGTGACCTTCGCGTCACCACGAGACACCGCAATGCCCGAATTGAATTGGCTTGGCGACCAGAAGGCCCGCCGTGCCGCGCGTCACGTGCAATACCGCCTGCTGCAACCGGTGCGCGAGGTGGGCGCGCCCGACAGCGAGAACCTGCTGATCCAGGGCGACAACCTCGATGCGCTCAAGAGCCTGCTGCCGCTGTATGCCGGCCGGGTGAAATGCATCTTC
>JAYRTK010000371.1:0-3157 GCA_041919595.1 Lysobacteraceae bacterium | reverse complement strand
CCAACCGGTCTCGACCACGGCGAAATGCGGATGCCGCGCGGCGAGGTCGCGGAACGGACCGGTGGTCGCGGGGCCCTGGGTGCAATACAGGTCGAACAGGCCGCGGACCCGGAAATGACCGCGGGCATCGCCGCGCTTCTCGACGTTGAACCCATGGAACACCTGCACCTTGGCGCCGGTCAGGAAGGTCGGCACCCAGTTCGCGGCACTGAACACCGCGCGCGGGCGCAGGGCGACGGCTTCGCGCAGGCTTATCATGCGCACCGGGTCCGGCAGGCATGCGCCGTCGGCGCCGTCGGCGAACCATGCATGCACGCCATGCCCGGCCGCTTGCAGCGCCTCCGCCAGCGGCTGCAGGATGGGCAGCGCGTAGCGCTCGGTCGCGAACAACAGGTAATCCGCCATCAACACGTCCTCGTCATCGTCGTCGTCCGGGCCTGGGTCCGTGTCTGGGTCCGGATCGACCCGGATCAGCGCCTGCATTATCGCGTTCAACGAAGTCGACCGCATCGGCGACTGCCTCGCCTCGCTGGATTTCTGCGACGAGATCGTGGTGGTCGACTCCGGTTCCACCGACGACACCCGGGCGATCTGTGAAGCCGCCGGCGCGCGCGTGCTGGTGCGGCCGTTCGATGGCTTCCGCAGCCAGAAGCAGTTCGCGGTCGATCAGGCGGCCCACGACCGTGTGCTGTGCCTGGACGCGGACGAGCGGGTGAGCCCCGCGCTGCGGGCCGCGATCCTCGCCGAGCGCGACCGCGGTTTTCAGGCCGCGGGCTATCGTTTCGCGAGACTCAGCGAGTACTTCGGCAGATTCCTGCGCCGCGGCAACGCTTATCCCGACCGGGTGATGCGCCTGTTCGACCGCCGCCGTGGCGGCTGGCGCGGCGATCGCGAGATCCACGAGGCCGCGAGCGTCGATGGCGCGGTGGTGACGCTGTCGGGCGATCTGATCCATTACCCCTACCGCTCGCTGATGCAGCAGTTGCAGAAGACCGAGCGTTACGCGCGGATGATGGCCGAACACGAATTCGCGCGCGGCAAGCGCGCCTCGCTGGCGAAGCTGGTGCTGTCGCCGGCGTGGCGGTTCTGGCGCGGTTACGTGTTCCGGCTCGGTTTTCTCGAGGGCTGGCACGGCCTGGTCTACGCCTACGTCCGCGCCAACTACGTGCGCCAGAAGACGATCATGCTGTGGATGCTGCAGAACGGCCGGCGGGTGGAATGACGCCGATGCCGGATGGTCTCGACGCCCTGCGGTTCGACAACCGTCTTCTCGCCGAACTGCCCGGCGATCCGGAGTCGGGCCCGCGCCGTCGTGAAGTGCGCGGGGCGGTGTGGTCGCGGGTCATGCCCACGCCGGTCGCGGCGCCGCGGACGCTGGCGGTGTCTCGCGAGGTGCTGGCGGCGCTGGGGCTCGACGAGGCCGCTGCGGGCGACCCGCGGTTCGCGGAGATCCTCGGCGGCAATGCCCTGCTGCCGGGCATGGACCCGTTCGCGACCAATTACGGCGGGCACCAGTTCGGCAGTTGGGCCGGACAGCTCGGCGATGGCCGCGCGATCTCGCTCGGCGAGACCGTGAACGCCGCCGGACAGCGTCTGGAACTGCAGCTCAAGGGAGCCGGGCCGACGCCGTACGCGCGGTTCGCCGATGGTCGCGCGGTGCTGCGCTCGTCGATCCGCGAATTTCTGTGCAGCGAGGCGATGCATCATCTCGGCGTACCGACCACCCGTGCGCTGTCGCTGGTGGCGACCGGCGAGGACGTGATCCGCGACATGCTCTACGACGGTCATCCGAAGCCCGAGCCCGGTGCGGTGGTCTGCCGGGTGGCGCCGTCGTTCCTGCGTTTCGGTCATTTCGAACTGCCGGCGTCGCGCGGCGAGACCGATCTGCTGCGACAACTGGTCGACTTCGCGATCCGCCGCGATTTCCAGCATCTGTCCGGCAGCGGCGAGACCCTGTATGCCGATTGGTTCGCCGAGATCTGCGTGCGCACCGCGCGGCTGATGGCCGAATGGATGCGGGTGGGGTTCGTGCATGGCGTGATGAACACCGACAATCTCTCGATCCTCGGCCTGACCATCGATTACGGTCCCTACGGCTGGATCGACGCCTACGATCCCGACTGGACGCCGAACACCACCGATGCCGGCGGTCGCCGCTATCGCTTCGGTTGGCAGACGGCGATCGCACGCTGGAACCTGATGCGGATGGCGCAGGCGATCGCGCCGCTGTTCGCCGATGCCGCACCGCTGCAGGCGGGCATCGAGGCCTTCGGTGCCGCCTACACCGATGCCGAACGCACGGTCACCGCGCGCAAGCTCGGTCTGGCCGAATGCCGCGACGACGATGTGGCGCTGATCCGCGACCTGCACGCACGGATGCATGCGGCCGAGGTCGACATGACCCTGTGGTTCCGCGCGTTGGGGGACGTCGTTGCCGACGTCGACACCGATGCAGACGTACCGGCGCTGGCGCCGTTCGCGGATGCGTTCTACGACCCGGCGAAGCGCGACGCTCACGCGCCGCAACTGGTCGAGTGGCTGCAGCGCCATGCGGCCCGCCTGCGCGACGACCCGCTGCCGGCCGCGGAACGCCGCGAGCGCATGCGTCTGGCCAATCCGAAATACGTGTTGCGCAACTATCTCGCGCAGCAGGGGATCGACCGCGCCGAGGCCGGCGACCCGAGCGGCATCGCCGAGCTCCTCGACGTGTTGCGTCGCCCCTACGACGACCAGTCCGGATGCGAACGGTTCTCGGCCAGGCGCCCGGACTGGGCGCGCGACCGCGCCGGGTGCTCGATGCTGTCCTGCAGTTCCTGAGTCCGCGCGGACGCGTCAGCCTTGCCGCCAGCTGAACGATGGGGGTTCCGTACGCCGGTGCATTGCCGATTTTGGGCGTTCGACACCCGTTCCGGGGTCTTCCGCGTGCTGTTCAGGTCCCCGGGCCATCGCCGAGAATAGGCGCACCTGTTCTTCCCCCATGCCAGCGCGCCTGCCGCCCCCGCGACCGTCGTGCACCACCCAAGGCCAATCACCCGATGGCGCGCATTCTCGTGACCGGCGGCGCCGGTTTCCTCGGCTCGCATCTGTGCGACCGTCTGCTCGACGACGGACACGATGTCCTGTGCGTCGACAATTTCTTCACCGGCAGCAAGCGCAA
>JAYRTK010000370.1:0-3161 GCA_041919595.1 Lysobacteraceae bacterium | reverse complement strand
CGCCGATGATGTTCATCACCGTGGCGACGTTGGCGCGCGGGCGGCGCTTGTCGATGATCGCGAGATCCGCGTCGTCGAGGCGCTTGGCGATCGCGCGGGCGCGGACCACGCCGCCCACGTCGGGCGAGACCACGATCAGGTTGTCGGTGCCGTAGCTGCGCCAGATGTCGGCCAGCAGCAGCGGCGAGGAGTAGACGTTGTCGACCGGAATGTCGAAGAAGCCCTGGATCTGGTCGGCGTGCAGATCGACGGTCAGCACGCTGTCGACACCGGCGGCGGCGAACATCTTGGCGACGACCTTGGCGGTGATCGGCACCCGCGAGGAGCGCGGGCGACGATCCTGCCGGGCATAGCCGAAGTAGGGCACCACCGCGGTGACGCTGGCGGCCGAGGCGCGCTTGAGCGCATCGGTGATCACCAGCAGTTCCATCAGGTTCTCGGCGCTGGGCGCGTTCGTGGGCTGGACCACGAACACTTCCTGGCGGCGGACGTTCTCCTCGATCTCGATCTGGACCTCGCCGTCGGAGAACTTCGAGACCAGCGCCTTGCCCGGGCGCACACCCAGTTCTTTGCACACCGCGTCGGCCAGGGGCCGGTTGGCGTTGCCGGAAAAGATCAACAGCTGACGATCGTCCTGCATGGTTGTCACCGCTTCGCTCTGACCGTGGCGGAGGGAAGGAATCCCGTGGCCGGGATTCCGGAAGATGGCAGGGGCGGAAGGATTCGAACCTACGAATGCCGGGATCAAAACCCGGTGCCTTAACCACTTGGCGACGCCCCTTCGGTGAGGCCGGTCTGCCCGGATGGCCGTTGTGTCGACAACGTCCCACCGGACCTCCCTGCCCCCGCCATGCCGCAAGCGACATGGCCACCCCCGGACATCGGGGGCTGAACACAACCACTTGGAACCGACGCACCGCTCGCGCGGCCCGTCAGTTCGTTTCGAGCGCCTCCAGCAGCGGCGAGCGCGATGCACCGGCGGCGATCCAGGCGTCGGCGCCTGACGGCAGCCGATCGCGAAGCGCCACGAGCGCGCGTTCGGCGGATCCGCGATCAGCGAATTCGACGAAGCACACGCTGCCGGAGCCGGTCAGACGCGGCGTGCCGACACTGCGCAGCGCGGCGAAGGCGGCCTCGACGGCCGGTTCACGGCGACGCAGGACCGGCTCGAACGCGTTGCCGAGCGCCTGCCCTTGCAGGAATGGGTCCGAAACGAAGTCCGATATTGTCGCGGGCGCGGCATTCCGCGTCAATTCAGGGGTTTGGAACAGGGCGGCGGTCGCCGCGTGGACGCCCGGCGCCAGCAGCAGATACCAGGCGGGAGGCAGGTCGAGCGGGGTCAGGCGCTCGCCCAGACCTTCGGCCCAGGCGTTCGCGCCGCGAACGAAGACCGGGACGTCCGCACCCAGGCGCAGCCCCAACCCGGCCAGGGCATCGACCCCCAGCCCCGTCCCCCAGAGCCGGTCCAGGGCGCGCAACACGGTGGCGGCATCGCTGGAGCCACCACCGAGGCCGCCGCCGGCAGGAATCGATTTTTCGACGACGATATCGACACCCATGGCGCAATTCGTCGTCGTTTGCAGCAACCTGGCCGCCCGCACGGTCAGATCGTCGTTCGCGTCCACGCCGGGCACGGACGTCCCGTGGCGGACGATCCGGCCGTCGTCACGGACCCGCAGACGCAGGGTGTCGCCCCAGTCGAGCATCCGGAAGACGGTCTGCAGGGCGTGGTAACCATCGTCGCGGCGACCGACGATGCGCAGGAACAAATTCAGCTTGGCCGGCGCCGGCCAGGTCGACCACGCGCCGGAAAGGTCGGCGGCCGTCATGGGCTGGCGAACGTCCAGTCCTCGATGGCCAGCCGGACCCGGGCATCGCCGGATTCGGCCTCGATCCGCACCGGCAGGTCGGGTTGCCCGACCGCACCCGGCCGCCATTCGGCGTAACGGACGGTCCAGCCGGACTGGCGCAGCAGGGCGAGCCGCCCTTCGGCGTCGTAGTCGGCCGATTCCACCGGGACGCCGTCCGCCGGCGCACCGCGGACCCAGTGTCCGAGTTCGCGCAGAGGCACCCGCCAGCCGAGGGTGTCGAGCAGCAGGGTTTCGGCCGGGCTGCCTTCGCGGACGCCGCCTTCGAGCCCTTCGAGGCGCCCGCTCCCGGACGCCAGATCGCCCGACAACCGCCAGCTCTGCCGGGTCACCGGCGCGCTCAGGGCGACGCTGTAACGATCGCGGTCGCGCTGCTCCCATTCGATCCGACCGCTGCCGCCGCGATCGCCGCGGCTGATCGCGGCGCGGCCCGTGAACGACCAGGTCGCGTACAGGGACAGCCACTCGGCGCGCGCCTGCCGGCGTTCGGCCAGGGCTTCGGCCGACAGCGGCGGCACGGTGCGGGCCGGGGCGATCGCGCAACCGGCGAGCGCGACGACAGCCAGCGCGATCGCGAGCGGACGCCCGCTCATGTCCCGGGCTTCGCCGGCGGAGGCAGGACCGCACCGGTCGTGTCGAGCGCGCGCTTCAGGGAGCGGTTTTCCGGATCGATCCGGCGCGACTCCTCGAAATAGTGCAGCGCTTCGTCCCGGCGCCCGAGCACCCACAGCACTTCGGCCACGTGCGCGGCGATCTCGGCGTCCTTCTGCTTGGTGAAGGCGCGACGCAGTTCGGTCAGCGCCTCCTCGGTGCGACCGAGTCGGTACAGCACCCAGCCGTAGCTGTCGATGATCGCGGCGCTGTCGGGCTGCGCGGCGATCGCGCGCGCGATCAACTCCAGCGCTTCCTGATAGCGATCGGTACGGTCGGCCAGGGTGTAACCCAGCGCATTGAGCGCGTTCACGTCGTCGGCGTCGATCGCCAGGATCTTGCGGAAATCGGCCTCGGCGCGCGGGATGTCGTCGCGTCGCTCCCACAGCAGCGCGCGGGCGTACAGCAGCTGCGGATCGTCCGGATACGCGGCCAGACCGCGGGCGTAGCTGTCCAGCTCGGCCTCGAGCGCGCCATCGTCCTTGTGCAGTTCGGCTTCGAGCAGATAGGCGTCGCGGCGGGTGTCGTCGCCGGCATCGCCATCGGCCTGCAACTCGCGCAGCCGGGCGAAGGCCTCCTCGCCGCGCTTGAGCTTGTGCAGCACCGTGGCGGTGCGCAACTGCGCCTGCCAGCGCTGTGGGC
>JAYRTK010000369.1:0-3178 GCA_041919595.1 Lysobacteraceae bacterium | reverse complement strand
GGGACGATGCAGTTCCTGGAGCCGGGCGAGGACGTGAAGTTCTCGCAGCCGGCGGACGTGGGCTCGAGCTACGCGGAGTTCATGCGCCAACAGTTCCGCGCCGTCGCCGCGGCGATGGGCATCACCTACGAGATGCTCACCGGCGATCTGACGCAGGTGAATTACTCCTCCATCCGTGCCGGCCTGCTGGAGTTCCGGCGCCGCTGCGAGGCGATCCAGCACGGCGTGATCGTGCATCAATTGTGCCGCCCGCTGTGGCGCGCGTGGATGACGCAGGCCGTGCTCGAAGGCGCGCTGGTACTGCCCGGTTACGCGCGCGGCGGCATCGCGCGTCGTCGCCAATACCTCGCGGTGAAGTGGATCGCGCAGGGCTGGCAGTGGGTCGATCCGAAGAAGGAGTTCGACGCGATGATCGCGGCGATCCGCGGCGGCCTGCTGTCGCGCTCGGAAGCGATCTCCAGCTTCGGCTACGACGCCGAGGACATCGACCGCGAGATCGCCGCCGACAACGCACGCGCCGACGCGCTCGGCCTGCGCTTCGACTCCGATCCCCGTTACGACCACCCCGCGCAAGCGGCGGCGACTCCTTCTTCCCAGGCGAATTGATGACTGCTCTCGTCCACCTGGCGTCCCGTCTCTACGGGACGCCGCTGCTGATCGCGCGCGCCAAACTCGACACGATTCTCGCCGTGCTCGGTCCGCGCATCGGACTGGCGCCGACCGAGCTGGCGTTGCCGGTCATCGTGCCGGAAGCCTCTGAACCCGAGCCCGGTCCGACCGCGCCCGGTATTGCGGTGATTCCGATCCACGGCACGTTGGTGCGCCGCGCAATCGGGCTCGATGCCGCTTCGGGCCTCACGTCCTACACGCGCATCGCCGCCGATCTCGATGCCGCGCTCGCGGCCCCGGAGGTCGCCGGGATCCTGCTCGACATCGACTCGCCCGGCGGCGAAGCCGGCGGCGTGTTCGAGTTGGGCGCACGAATTCGTGAAGCGACCTCACGAAAGCCGGTGTGGGCGCATGCCGGCGACAGCGCGTTCTCCGCCGGCTACGCCATCGCTTGCGCCGCGCAGCGCGTGACGCTCTCGACCACCGGCGGCGTCGGCTCGATCGGTGTGATCGCGCTGCACATCGACCAGTCGGTGCGCAACGCGCAGAACGGCCTGAGCGTGACCGCGCTGTATGCCGGCGCGCACAAGAACGACGCCACCCCGCACGCGCCGCTGACGCCGCAGGCGACCGACGCGCTGCAATCCGAAATCGACCGCCTCTACGCCCTGTTCGTCGATCACGTCGCCGCCATGCGCGGGCTCGACGCCGCGGCCGTGCGCGCGACCGAGGCGGCGCTGTTCTTCGGCGAAGACGCACTCGCCGCGGGCCTTGCCGATGGCGTCGCGTCGCTCGACGCCACGCTCGCTGACTTTGCCACCGCGCTTCGCGGGCGTTCGCCCGGTTCCCCAACACCGCTCGCATCGACGAAGCGGCTTGCACTTCCAACCCCCACGGAGACTTCGATGACTGTTCCCACCGAGACGGCGCCCGCGTCGTCAACGCCCCCTGCCGCGCCCGCACCGGCCGCCGTGCCCGTGGTCGCGCCCGCCGCCCTGCCGGCGCCGACCGCATCCGTCGCGCCGCCTGCGCCCGATCCGCAAGGCGAGGCCGTCGCCATCGCCGAGGTGTGCCTGCTCGCCGGTTGCCCGGAACGCACCACCGAGTTTCTCGCTGCACGCATGAGCGCCGCCCAGGTCCGCCAGGTGTTGCTGCAAGCCCGCGCCGACCAAGTCGAGATCGCCTCGCACCACCTCGCGAACGCGGCGCCTGCTGCGGCGACCACCACCAACCCGGTCCTCGATGCGGTGCGCAAGCGCATCGCGTCGACGACCCCGCAAGGAGCCTGAGCCATGCCCGTCCTGCACGAACCCGCCAACCTCGCCGACCTGCTCAAGTACGAAGCCCCGAATCTGTACTCGCGCGACGAAGTCGTCGTCGCCGCGAACCAGACCCTCGCGCTCGGCGCCGTCGTCGGCCGCGTCACCGCGACCCGCGAAATCGTCGCCCTCGACCCCGCCGCCAGCGACGGTCGCGAGATCGCCGCCGGTGTCCTGATCGAAGCGGTCGTCACGGCCGCGACCGAACGCCGCCGCAGCGTGATCGTGGCGCGCCACGCCACGGTCTTCGGCGGCGCGCTGGTCTTCGCACCCACCCTCACGTCCGAACAGACCGCCGCTGCCCTCGCACAGTTGGCGGCGCTCGGCGTCCTCGTTCGCCAATTCCCCACCACGGCCGCCTCCCATGCTGAATCCCTTCGCTAATCCCGCGTTCTCGATGGCGGCGCTCACCGCCGCCATCAACCTGATTCCGAACCGCTACGGCCGGCTGCAGGAACTGGATCTGTTCCCCGAGAAGCCGGTGCGCTCGCGCCAGATCCTCGTCGAGGAGAAAGCCGGCGTGCTGACCCTGCTGCCGACCCGGCCGCCCGGTTCGCCCGGCACGCTCGCCGCGCACGACAAGCGCCGCGTGCGCTCGTTCGTCGCCCCGCACATCCCGCACGACGACGTGGTCCTGCCCGAGGAAGTCAGCGGTCTGCGCGCCTTCGGCTCGGAGACCGAACTCGAATCGGTCGCGGGCGTGATCGCCGAGCGCCTGGAGACCATGCGCAACAAACACGCGATCACCCTGGAGCACCTGCGCATGGGCGCGCTCAAGGGTCAGATCCTCGACTCGGACGGCAGCGTGCTCTACGACCTGTTCGAGGAGTTCCGGATCGCGCAGCAGACCGTCGCCTTCCAGATCGACAACCCGAACAACGGCACCGATGTGAAGCAGAAGTGCATCGAGACGTTGGCGCTGATCGAGGAGGGACTGCTCGGCGAGTTCATGACCGGCGCGCGCGTGCTGTGCTCGCAGGAGTTCTTCGCCGCGCTCACCTCGCACAAGGACGTCAAGACCGCCTACGCGCAGTGGCAGCAGGGCGCGGTGCTGATCAACGACGTGCGCAAGGGCTTCAGCTTCGGCGGTTTGGTGTTCGAGGAGTACCGCGGCAAGGCGTCGGACCTGGAAGGCACCGTGCGCCGGTTCATCGCGCCGGGCGAGGCGCACGCCTTCCCGATCGGCACCCTCAACACTTTCGGCACCTACAACGCGCCGGCCGACTTCAACGAGACCGTGAACACGCTCG
>JAYRTK010000368.1:0-3178 GCA_041919595.1 Lysobacteraceae bacterium | reverse complement strand
CATCACGCGATGATTTTCGACACCACGCCGGCGCCGACGGTGCGGCCGCCTTCGCGGATCGCGAAGCGCAGTTTCTCTTCCATCGCGATCGGGGCGATCAGTTCGACCTCGAACTTCAGGTTGTCGCCCGGCATCACCATTTCCGTGCCTTCCGGCAGCTGCACGGTCCCGGTCACGTCGGTGGTGCGGAAGTAGAACTGCGGCCGGTAGTTCGCGAAGAACGGCGTGTGGCGGCCGCCTTCCTCCTTGGTCAGGATATAGGCCTCGGCCTCGAACTTGGTGTGCGGGTTCACCGACTTCGGCTTGCACAGCACCTGGCCACGCTCCACCCCGTCACGGTCGATGCCGCGCAGCAGGATGCCGACGTTGTCGCCCGCCTCGCCGCGGTCCAGAAGCTTGCGGAACATCTCGACGCCGGTGCAGATCGACTTCCTGGTCTCGCGGATGCCCACGATCTCGACTTCGTCGCCGACGTTGATCACCCCACGCTCCACCCGGCCGGTCACCACCGTGCCGCGGCCCGAGATCGAGAACACGTCCTCGATCGGCATCAGGAACGGCTGGTCGACCGCACGCGCCGGGGTCGGGATGTATTCGTCCACCGCCTTCAGAAGCGCGCGGATCGAATCCTCGCCGATGTCCTTGCGCTCGCCGATCAGCGCCTGGTGCGCCGAGCCCTTCACGATCGGGATGTCGTCGCCGGGATATTCGTAGGACGACAGAAGCTCGCGCACTTCCATCTCCACCAGTTCCAGCAGTTCGGCGTCATCCACCAGGTCGACCTTGTTCATGTAGACGACCATGTAGGGAATGCCCACCTGACGGCCGAGCAGGATATGCTCGCGCGTCTGCGGCATCGGCCCGTCCGACGAGGCCACCACCAGGATCGCGCCGTCCATCTGCGCCGCACCCGTGATCATGTTCTTCACATAGTCCGCGTGGCCGGGGCAGTCGACGTGCGCGTAGTGCCGGGTCTCGGTCTCGTATTCCACATGCGTCGTCGAGATCGTGATCCCCCGCGCACGCTCTTCCGGCGCGTTGTCGATCTGGTCATAGCCCTTGAAGTCGCCGAAATACTTGGTGATCGCCGCCGTCAGCGTCGTCTTGCCATGGTCAACGTGACCAATCGTCCCGATGTTAACATGCGGTTTCGTCCGTTCAAACTTTGCCTTCGCCATCGCGCTTTCCGCCCTTGTCCAGAAGGGGCCGGGTGGGGCCCTTGATTACACGCGCGGCGGCTTAGCCCGGTGAGGCGGGAAATTCAAGCCTGATCGGGCTGGGCAGATGGCCGGGCAGCCGGGCAGACCTCCTCGTTCGACTTCGTCGCCTCGTCGGACCATCCGCGAGGAGTGACGAAGTCATCGACGAGCCGCCGCGTCAGGTAAAGCGGTTGTCGCGGGGAAAGCCGCGCGGGGCCATCTTGCCGGCGCCCGCCCTTGCCCCGGTCCATTCGGCCAAGTCGGTCTCGGTCCGGGTGCGCCCGGCCGGATCTTTCCACGACAGCCCCTCGGCGCGGGCAAAGGTCGTGGCGTCCGAGAGTCCGCCATCCTTGTACTTCTGCAACCTCACGCCCTTGCCCCGTACCATTTCCGGCAGTTCCGACAGCGCAAAAACCAGCATCTTGCGATTGTCGCCCACAACGGCGACCGAGTCGCCCGCGATCGCCACGCAGACCGCCGTCTTCACGCCGTCGCGCACGGTCAGCACTGCCTTGCCCGCCCTGGTCTGGGCCAGCAGTTCCTCGGAGGGCACGACGAACCCGTCGCCGGCAGTCGAGGCGATGAGGTATTTCTGCGCCGGCCGGTAGGTCAAAAGGCCGGTGATCCCGGTGTCGTTCGGCAGGTCCACCATCAGGCGCACCGGCTCGCCCATGCCGCGGCCGCCGGGAAGGTTCGCGCCCAGCAGCGTGTAGAACCGGCCGTTCTCGGCCACCAGCAGGATCTTGTCGGTGGTCTCGGCATGGAAGGCGAAACGGGGGCCGTCGCCGTCCTTGAACTTCTGCTCGGCGCTCAGGTCGACATGGCCCTTCATCGCCCGGATCCAGCCCATCTTCGAGCAGATCACCGTGATCGGCTCGCGGTCGATCATCGCCTCGTAGGGGATGTCCTCGATCTCGGCGGCATCGGCGAACTGGGAACGGCGGGCGCCAAGCGCGGTCTGCTTGCCGTAAAGCTTGCGCACCTCGTCCAGTTCCTGCCCGATCCGCTGCCACTGGCGGCTCTCGCTGGCCAGAAGGTCGGCCAGATCGGCGCGCTCCTTGGTCAGCGCATCGCGCTCGGCGTTCAGTTCCATCTCCTCGAGCCGCCGCAAGCTGCGCAGGCGCATGTTGAGAATGGCTTCGGCCTGAACTTCGGTCAGGACTCCCTGGCCTTTGGCGGGTGGCTGGTAATCCTTTTCCGACATCGCCCGGATGTGCGATTTCGACCAGTCCTCGGCCATCAGCGCGGCCTTCGGGTCATTGTCGTATCGGATAATGTCAATCACGCGGTCGAGGTTCAGGAAGGCGATCAGCAGGCCTTCCAGCACCTCAAGCCGCGCGTCGATCTTCTGGGTCCGGTGCAGGCTGCGGCGGCGCAACACGTCGCGGCGATGGTCAAGGAAGGCGCGCAGGACTTCTTTCAGCGAGCAGACCTTCGGCACCTTGCCGTCGATCAGCACGTTCATGTTCAAGGAGAAGCGGACTTCAAGGTCGGAGTTCTTGAAGAGGCTGCCCATCAGCACATCGGGGTCCACGTTGCGGGCGCGGGGTTCCAGGATCAGGCGGATATCCTCGGCGCTCTCATCGCGGACATCGGCCAGCAGGGGCACTTTCTTGATCTGGATAATCTCGGCCAGCTTCTCGATCAGCTTCGATTTCTGGACCTGGAACGGGATCTCGGTGACGACGATCTGCCAGGTGCCACGGCCCAGGTCCTCCACCTCCCACTTGGCGCGGGTGCGGAAGGCGCCGCGGCCGGTGCGATAGGCTTCCAGGATGCTGTCACGGGGTTCGACGATCACGCCGCCGGTGGGGAAATCCGGGCCGGGAATCAACGCGACCAGCGCCTCGTCTGTAAGCTCGGGGTCGGCCAGCAAGGCCTGACAGCCGTCGATCAGCTCATCCAGATTGTGCGGCGGGATGTTCGTCGCCATGCCGACCGCGATGCCGCTGGAGCCATTGGCCAGAAGGTTCGGGAAA